>DXFS01000037.1 GCA_019114345.1 Candidatus Agathobaculum pullistercoris
CCGGATGTCGGCAATGCGCTTTCGGACGGACCGGTTTCCGCGTTTTTTTCACTCACACTCACTTCTGCACCAATCTTCTCGCGAATCAGGTTTACATTTGGTACATCATCTTGCCGGACAATAATGTCCACAGTTTCCGGGTGGTCTTTGTCCCGGACAATGGAGAACATTACGCCATATTCTTTTGCCAGATCGGAAAACGCTTTCATTTTTTCCGCAGGCAAGGGGAATGTGGTCAAAGCAGCGCCGGACTGCAGCAGCTTGGTAATATCACTTTTCCCTGCAATCTGTTTCTCGTTGCGGAGCACCGCCACGAGCAGTGCCGCGAGATTGACCGCGCCCTTCGCTGCGAGTTTCACTGCGAATTCGGTCACCATGAGTTCCATGCGGAGCATCTGGTCCGCCGCCGCGCTTTCTGGATTCATATTGCTTTCCTCCCGTCGTTTTCGCGTAGATTGTTTTTTCTTCTTTCAACGCCGCCGCCAGCTTTGCTTCCATCGCCGGGACGGCAGTCTGGATTGCGGCGCACATCCGCTGCTGCTTTCTGAGGTCGCGCAGCGTATTTGTGATCTGCCCGGCCGTGCTGCGGATCAGCTTTTCCTCCGCCCCCGGCCTGCGCAGGTCTGCATACAGCCGTGCGCGCCGGTCTGTCAGGATATCCACTTCGTTTGCCAGTGCATCCGCATACATGGACACCTCTTTTGCAGTTTGCAGTTTATTGTCCCGCAGGAAATAGTACTGCGCGGCATACCGGTTCAGCTTTTTGAGTTCCGCCATCAGCTCACCGCGTACATAGCGCGGCACTTTGCGTTTTTTCACTTTGCCCAGCATGTAGAGATACCGCCAGTACAGCGCCCGGAAACCGCGCAGCTTTTTCCTGCTCCTGGGCGCGGGGGTATGCGGCTGCACGCGGTATTTTTTCCGCTGCCGCCCGTCCTGCCACTGCGTGCGGAGCTGCCGGATATTCCGGTCTACCACGCCGCGCTGCGCCGCGATGCGCTCCGCAATGCGCCGGGGGATATATTCTTCCCCTAACGACCGCAGACGGAAAAACCGCGCCGCCTTCGGGTGGCGGACTGTGATGTATTTCCGCCGGTCGTTGATGCGGATCTCATATCCTCGTGCGCGCAGCATATCCCAGAATTCATTCAGCGTATGCGCCTGCGCGATGACAATATCAATGTCCTCCCGTATCATCCCGCGGACTGTGGGGCGGTTCTCCTGTTCCGCGCGCCACTCCGCATAATGCTTCCCGGCTTTGACACGGGGATTGTCAATAACGGATAAGCCGTGTTCCCTGCAAAGCTCATCGGATATGCTGCGCAATTCGTAGAGGGTTTGCGGCGTGGAACGGTACTTATAGCCGTCCACGAACGACACAGAATTGACTATGATGTGGTTATGTATGTGCGCGCGATCTGTATGGGTGCCTATCACAACTTCAAAATCATTTCCGAAACATCGCTCAATAAATTCGCAGCCAATTTGATGCGCCTGTTCCGGTGTTGTCTCGCCCGGCTTAAACGACTGGATAAAATGAAAGCCCTGCACCTTATCCTTCTTGTGAAAATGTTCTTTTGTCTCCAGCATTTGCGAATATGCTTCGTCACAGGAACATTTAAAACCGGAAGTCAACGTATCCTTGATCCCGTACACGCTGTGAAAGCCTTCACAGCGCGTTTTCTCAGGATTGGTCACGTATGCGATAAGCGTATCCAGCCGCTGACGTCTCACATGTACTTTAACGACTGCCATCACTCCAGCCTCGCAAGCAGTTTTTCGATTTTCTCCTGCGCGGCAGAAATTTGAAGCAGGGTTTCCATCGAAACCTTACCAGAGATATGCGCCAGCTTTGTGATCTGGTTCACATTCCGGCCTACGCCGCGTATCTGCCGCTGCATATCTTTCACAAGTTCGGGGGACAGCGTTTTCACTTCGCCAGAAACGATCCATGTGCGGAAAAACTTCGCCATGGACAGTCCGCTTTCCTGCACTTTTCTTCTTAAAAGAGAAAGCTCCTCATCGTTCAATCGGATGATGACCTGATTTGCGCGTCTGCGCATTTTCGCTTTCCTCCGTTCTGTCCGTCTGGGGGTTTTAGGGGGCTTGCCCCTTAACAAGCTGCATTTTGGATAGCCAAAATGCTATGCTTGCCAATGCACAAGTTTTTAGTTAGTTAAAGCAATTTCGCGCGTCCCGCGCGAAGGCGGCGGCTGTCCTTTCTGCTGACGCTTAATGCGGAGTTGGTCGTTGAAATCCTTTTCCTGCGGCACGCATACTTTCAGTTCAATTTCCGGATGCCGCTCTTTGAGCATCCTGAAAATATTCTGCGACGCCCGCTGGCCTTTATCGTCGTTATCCAACGCAAGGACGACCCGCTTAAAAGGGAAATTCTTCAGCTGCCGTTCCAACGCGGGCGGCAGTATTTCTTCGGATGCGGTAACGCCGCCCAAAGACAGATAGCTGCCCTTCCGCCAGTCCCTGCCGCCCAGCTTGCGCAGTGTTGCGACCGAGAGCGCGTCTATCGCGGCTTCGCAGACATAGAGTGTCTGCCCGCTGCCTTTCATGCAGAAGCCGCAGCTTTTGTCGCTGCCGGCCTGTTCGATTTTGAAGCCGGAGTTTGATGCGGTGCTGCGAAGCATTGCGTACCGCGCTGTGCCTGCTTCATCATGCCCTACGAACACAGCGTTGTGATGCGCTGCGTCCTCGTAGATCAGCCCGTGCTTCATGCAGTGGCTGATGATCCCAGGGTCTATGCCGCGCGCGCACAAATATGCAAAAGCGCGGCGGCTGTCCCTGTTTTTCTGCGGCAGTTCGAACGGTGTGCGTGGCGGCGGTTCGCGCGCAGCCTGAGCTGTTCTGGGAAGCGTATGGTATGCATCGCCCGCCAGCATCCGCACCGCTTCCTGAAAGGTCATGCCATGCACTTTTTCAAGATAGCTGATCGCATCGCCGCCGCCGACGCCCTGTGAAAACCAGTTCCACCGCCCGTCTGCCGAGATGCGCATACTGTCATGCGAACGCAGCGTCCATGACTGCCCGATCCGTTTCAGTTCGCCGGGCTGGTACTGCTGCAAAAACGATAACAGGTCTACGCTGCGCGCCTGCTCCAGCTGCTCATCCGTGATCCTGCTGCCCGACGCCGTCATGGCCCACACCTCCGTCCTTGTCTGCCATGCTGTTTCTTTGCTGTTCCGCTTTCAGCCGCACCAGCAGCTGCTCCGCCTGTGTGTAGTCCGGTGCGAGATCGCTCAGCTGCTCCAGCAGCGCACGCTCCTGCAATTTCTTTTTCTTTTCCCCAAGCTGCATGATCTTGTTTTGCAGTGCCTTGACCTTTCCCTGATACCGGGCAATGTCGCTGTCTATCCGGTGCAGCTGTTCATTGGTTGTCACCCTGTTCACCTCCGTTGTTTTTGGTTTTTTTCGCGATGGTGTTCAGCCGCCATCGCACGCTGTTGCTCTTCCTATCTTCTAACGGTCTGCAACTACCCGGTGCTTGCTTCACAGGAGCACACCCATGCTGTTCGGTTTTCAAGGTGCAGCAGAGGCTCCCCAAAAGTGCGCCGGTAAAAAAGCCTCTACTTATTAGCTTCGAAAACGGCATTTGTCAGGTCGGTTTTCTTCATTGTTCACAAAATGTTCACAAAATCAAGGTATTATCATACACTGTGTATGATAACTTTCCCTCTTTGGGTAAAAAAGAAACGCACCGGAAAACCGGTGCGTTAATGGTATTCAACTGGTGTTTTTAGGGGGCTTACTCGTCATACAATGGCAGCGCCCCAAGCATCTGCGTATAGGTTTTCAATGCTTCGGCAAACTCCCCGGACTGCTCCACTTCACACAGCAGTTTCAGTTCCGTCTCCCTGCGCGTGCTGCCGCGCTCCGTGCTGACATATGCGGCAAGTATTTTCATGTCCGGGCGCGTGTCCAGATTCCTGATCCAAACGTCACCGAGCATATTCCCGTTTGCGGGGTCTTTTACATACTGCACAGCGACCTCTATCCCGCTGACGCCGTATGCCTGATCTGGGCGCAGTTCATACGCAAAATAGTATCCGGACAGCATCTCCGGTATGTTCCTTTTCTTCCGTATCATTATCATAGTCCCCTTGCATTTTTAGTTATGTTGCTATTACATCAGATAATACAGGGGGCTGTCAAGGTGTGGACTGTTTTTTTCATTTGTGATTCTTCACAAGAATTCCTTTGCATTTTCATGATATAATCTATTAAAGTGCTAAAGTATTTTCGTTGCTTTTATGCTATAATCCTAAATACACAATATACTGTGGAGGGATATATAGTGAAGCACAACAAAAAGGGGAATTCAATGCGGCGGTGGCATAAGGGGCAGCACCTGAAATGGGATCACCGGCTGATTATAGAGCGGATGCGGCTGCGCGGCGCAACAACGCGGGAAATTGCGGGCGTCATTGGGTGCAGCCATGTGACTATCGTGAAGGAACTGAAGCGCGGGCAGTATGTCCATACCAACTCCGACCTCACTACGGAAGTGCGGTACTCGCCTGAGCAGGCGGAGCGCCGCTGCCGTGAAAATCTGGCGGCAAAAGGCCCCCAACTGAAAATTGGAAACGACTTCAAACTGGCAAATGACCTTGAAACGCTGATCGTGAAAAAGCATTTTTCTCCCGCTGCGGCGCTTGCAGCGGTCCGCGCAAGCGGCAAGCCGTACACGGCTTCCATTTCCACGGTCACGCTTTACAGCTACATTAAGGGCAGTGTATTGAATATTTTGCCGAAGCACCTGCCGTTCCAGAAGGGATACCGGATAAGGGGCGGCAAGAAAAACAAAAAGCAGAAACGTGCGTCTGCTGGCACCAGCATTGAGCACCGTCCTGCGGAAGTAGAACTGCGCAACTCTTTCGGGCATTGGGAAATGGATACGGTCTATACCTCGAAGTCCAAAAAGGCAAAGCTCACGCCGACGCTGCTTGTGCTGACCGAGCGGCTGACCCGCAAGGAGATCATCATGCTTATGCGCGACCGCACCGCCGCCAGCGTAGTCCGTGCCTTGAATGTGTTGGAGCGCAGCATGGGGGCTGAGAAATTCTCCAAGGTGTTCCAGACGATCACGGTGGACAATGGCATGGAATTTTCTGACTTTCTCGGCATGGAAAAGTCTGTGCTGCGCAAGCGCAAGTCACGGACTAAGGTCTACTACTGCCATGCCCATCGCAGCTGCGAGCGCGGCAGCAACGAGAATGCAAACAAGCTGATCCGCCGCCACCTGCCCAAGGGGACTGACCTGTCCAAGGTGACGCAGAAGCAGGTAGCGGAGATTGAGGAGTGGATCAACAACTACCCGCGCAGGATTCTGAACTGGAAAACAGCGAATATGCTGTTCCGGTTCTTCATGGATCGGCTTTGATATAACGGCCTATATTGGCGTTAGGGGCAGTCTGGGAGGGCTGCCCCTGTTTCCCATGCCTGCATTTCTACCATAGCGTCTGTTTTTCCTCTGCAGCCGCCCCTTTCTTAGTATGATGGAATCATGCAAAATAAATAATTATTTTTTTGAATCTTTGGTAACTTTAACCTTGAAATTTACGCTCTGTGTGGAATTTTTCAGAGATTCTACGCGTTTTTTTATCTGTCCCCTCCGCATCATCCCCGGCAAGCAGGATCATAGCTGCAACGATCAGCGCGATCCCGGCAAAATCCATGCCGCCGAGCGGCACACCGAGCCAGACGACACTTAGCACGGTCGAAGCCACCGGCTCGATCGCCGCAAGGATGCTGCCCTTGGCCGCGCCGATGCGGCGCACGCCTTCCAGATAGCAGCAGAACGCGCAGATCGTGCCGAATACAATGATATATGCCATGCCGAGCACGGTCACTGCATCCCACCGGCCGACCGCATGCCACGGCTGGAAAATGATGCACAGCCCCAGTCCGCCCAGCAGCATACCGAATCCGGTGACCGGCAGCGTTCCGTACTGCGCGATCATCGCGCGCGGCTGCACGCTGTACACCGCGACCGAAACCGCCGCCAATATACACCAGACCAGCGCCTTGGGCGACAGTGCCAGCTGGGAGGGGTCGCCGTGTGTGGCGAGGAAAAATGCGCCGCCCATCGCGCAGACAACTGCGATCAGTTCCTTGCGGCCGGGCATGCGCTTTTCCCGCAGCGCCAGCCAGATCAGCACAAGGGCCGGGCCGGTATATTGCAGCGTGGTCGCAGTCGCCGCATTGGACAGCTCGATCGCGCGAAAGTACGAATACTGGCACATCGCCATGCCGAATACGGCAAAAATCACGATCGAGCCGACGCTTCGCTTGCTGCGGAACACCTGCAGCGCACCGCCGCGCCAGCGCGCCAGTGAATAAAGCACCAACAGCAGCCCGGCCACAGTCAGGCGCACGGTCACCAGCCAGTCCGCGTCCAGTCCGCGCTGCTCGAACAGATATTGCCCGCATGCCCCGGAAAACGCCCAGCAGATCGCGCCGAACACCGTCAGTATGTATCCTGTCTTTTTTCTTTTGTCCATATCCGTTTTCTCTTTCCCTTTTGGTCTCGCCCCACTATCCTACCACAATCGCGCATGGATTTCTACTGTTTACCGGCGGAATTTTACCAGAATATAATCCTCGCCCAGCGTCTCGATGCAGCTCCACGGGATCACACAGTCCTCCCGTGAAAACAGCCCCATCAGGCCGCCCTGCCCTGGCACCACGATCGCCGTGATCTGTCCGCACACCGGGTCAAAGATCAGGTCGCTCACTTCACCCAGCCGTGCGCCGTCGCACAGGTTGATCACCTCGCGGCAGTGCAGCTCAGAAAAACGCATGCCTTCCATGTTGTCACTCTCCCAATGCCCTGCTGAGATAGCTTTCCGTGCTTTCCCCGGCCGCCCGGTTAAACCGTCCCATTTCATACAGGCACCCCGCATCCCGTGTCACCAGATTGACCCGTTCCTCACAGCCGAGTGTGCACAAAAAACCCATATCCTGCAAGATGCGCTCGCTCTCCTCCGAGCAGGCGCCGAATGGATAGGTGTAGCACTGCGGCGCAGGCAGCCCAGCTTCGATGATCAACTGCTGGGTCTGCTCGGTATCCTCGCGCAGCAGGCTTTCATAGCTCGCCTCCGCCTCCCCGCGCATGCGCAGGCAGCCGCGGCGTTCGCCGTATTCGTGCAGGTTCCATGAATGGTTCTGCACCTCGAACACATCCTGCATCTCCTGCAGGCGGTCGAGCCGCAGATGCGACCAGTAGGCATTCTCCGTGCCCTCTTGGGTATAAAGAGCGGTTTGGCTGCCGATAATGGACACCACCGCCCGCATTCCGCGCTGCTGCAGCAGCGGATAGGCATAGACATAATTGTTATAGTAGCCGTCGTCAAAGGTGATCATGACCGGTTTTTCGGGCAGCGGCGCACCGTCCTGCACATAGGCGAGCAGGTCGGAGACCGTCACCGTTTCATACCCGCGCTGCTGCAGTGCATCCAGATCAGCTGCCAGCACAGCAGGCGAGATGACATATTTACCCTGCCGCGCGCTGTCCTTTAAAATGCTGTGATACATCAGGATGGGCAGCTGCACGCCCTTCTCTGTCCCGAACACGCTCTGCACCTGATCCTGCCGCAGCAGGCCGACAGCAAGACACAGCACAAGCACTGCACATACCGCCTGTATTGCGGTGCGTCCGAAACCCAGTTTCAAAAAAATCCCCCCTCGGGCCGCTTTCAGCAAAGCTTATGCCCGGCGGGGGGATATTATGAGCAGGAATGCCGCAACATTCTTCACTTTTTATACTTTGCAACGCCCTCGGTGTACAGGTTGCCGCCCACACAGTCCTGCGAGACGATCGCGCTGAAGTTTTCGACTGTCAGCCGTTTGACCGACTCACAGCCCAGCTCGTCGTACGCGATGACCTCCACATTTTTGATCGAAGCCGCCTTGGCCGCGCCCGCGCCGCCGATCGCGACCATGTAAACCGCGCCGTTGCGCGCCATCGCATCCTGCACCGCCTGGCTGCGCACGCCCTTGCCGATCATGCAGGAAAGGCCCGCATCCAGCAGGCGGGGGGCAAAGGGATCCATGCGGCCGGAGGTCGTCGGCCCAACCGAGCCGATCACCTGTCCGGGCTTGGCAGGAGTGGGGCCGGCATAGTAGATCGCTGCGCCGTCCAAATCAAAAGGCAGCTTCTCGCCCGCATCCATCGCCGCAACGATTTTCTTATGCGCCGCGTCACGCGCGGTGTATACCGTTCCGGTCAGCGAGACCGTATCGCCCGCGCGCAGCTTGGGCGCCATCTCCTTCAGTTCTTCGGTTTTGAGATCATAGTGTGCCATATGTCATTCCTCCGTTTTGGGGCGCAGATTATTCAGTACGTCGCGCAGGCCGGACTTTGTGCGGTCGGCTTCGCCCTTCCCGAGCGCCGCGGTGATACGGTCGATCTCGCCCAGCACCTCGCCCGCCTTGCGCGCCATTTCCGCAGATTCCTGCTGGCTGCGGGCGAGCACGGTGCGGTAGTTTTCTTTGGTCGCATCCAGCTGGCGCTTGACCTGCTCGATCATCTCCGCCGACTGCCGCCGCAGCTTTTGCAGCTCGGTCTTGGCGTCCTCCTCGATCTGCTTGGCGCGCCGGTAGGCTGACAGCTCCATCTCCGCGATCTTATCCTTGGAGGCATCATACTGCCCGCATTTCGCAGCGAGCCGGGCGTTCTCCGCAGTCAGCCGGTCGTTTTCCGCCGCCAGTTCCTGCGCACGGCTGTTCTGAGCCTCGATCTCGGTGGTCTGAAGGGAAAAGCCCTTCTCGATCTCATCCAGTTGTGCGCGGATCTTATCCGTGTCCAGCGTCATCTCCCCGAGCCGCTCGAGCAGCTCTGCATTTTTTTCCGTCAAGGTCTCGTTCTGCTCGCGCAGCTCACCCAGCGCAGACTGCGCTTCAGTCAGCTGACGGCGCAGTTCTTCGGTTTCCGCGTAATACTTGCTGTCCGTCTGCTCTATGTACTGCATGACATCCTCGCGCTTAAAACCACCGAACCACGCGCTGCGGAAGCCTTTGCTTTGCTCGTCCATCTCTGTATTGCCCTCCACTAAACGGTCTTTATTTTATATCAGTATAGCAAAATACTGGTTCAATAGCAACCCAAAATGCGTATGCAGCCTGCGCTTGCCTCTTGCAATCGTGCGGTATTGATGCTATGATATTTTTATCTTTCTATAAATTGGGGAACCGAACTATGTTAGAATTAAAAGATTTTGAAGCGGCGGCAGACCGCCTGAAAAATGTCATCCACAACATCCCTTTGTCCACGTCCTGCACTTTTTCGGCCATGAGCGGCGCCGAAGTGTACCTCAAATACGAGAACCAGCAGAAGACCGGCTCGTTCAAGGTGCGCGGCGCGTACAACAAGATTATGAAACGCTATGCCGAAGGCGACCTGCATGCAGTCGTCGCTTCCTCGGCAGGCAACCATGCGCAGGGTGTCGCCTTTGCGGCAAGCTCGGTAGGCGTCAAGTCCACCATCGTCATGCCGCGCTCCACACCGATCGCAAAAGTCTCTGCAACACAGGGCTACGGTGCGGAGGTCGTGCTTGCAGGCAACATCTATGATGAAGCTTACGCGAAAGCATGCGAGATCTGCGAGGAAACCGGCGCGGAATTCATTCATCCGTTCGATGATGAGGACGTAATGGCTGGTCAGGGTACGATCGCGCTGGAGGTTCTGCGCGACCTGCCGTTTGTGGATATGATCTTCGTCCCTGCGGGCGGCGGCGGACTGATCTCGGGCGTTGCGGCCTGCGCCAAGCAGATCAATCCGCGCATCCAGGTCATCGGCGTGCAGGCGGAGGGCGCCCCGGCGATTGCCAACTCGTTCCGCGCGGGCAAGCTCACCCCGTCCGACACCGTGCGCACCATTGCAGACGGTATTGCGGTGAAAACGCCGGGTGAAACCACCTTCCAATATATTCAGAAGTACGTTGACCGGGTTGTCACGGTTTCGGACGATGAGATCGCCTCGGCCGTTCTCCTGCTGCTTGAACGCGCCAAGCAGGTCGTGGAGACATCGGGCGCGGCTTCCCTCGCGGCGGTGCTCAACAACAAGGTGGACGTCAAGGGCAAAAAGGTTGTCTGCCTTTTGTCCGGCGGTAACATCGACGTATCCTTTATTCATAAGATTGTGGAAAAGGGCCTGGTCACCCGCTGCCGCCATCTCAAGTTCTCAACCATTATGCCGGATGCGCCCGGTGCGCTCGAGCGCTTCGCCCATCTGGTCGCAGAGCAGAACGCCAACATCATCCGCTTCCAGCATGACCGCGTGCAGGCGGATCTGGATATCGGTGAGGCCATCATTCAGGTGGTATGTGAGGTCGGCGGTGTAGAGCAGGCCAAGCGCCTGCTGGACGAGCTGACCCGTCAGGGCTATCAGGTGTTCACTTCACAGATCTAAAATCTACTGTTTTTGGCAAAAACGGCTGGATCCGCAATGGGATCCAGCCGTTTTCGTTTATTTGATAACCGCGAGCAGCTCGCCGGCCTTTACCGAAGTATTCTCCTTGACCAGCAGCTTGTCTACCTTGCCGGCCATGCGTGCGACGACCGAGGTCTCCATCTTCATGGCCTCGATCACGAGCAGCACCTGGTTCTCCTCTACCATGTCGCCCTCGCGCACCAGCACGCGGGACACCATGCCCGGCATGGGCGCGCCGGTCTGCGCCTTGTCGGTCGGGTCGGCCAGTTCGACATGGTCGTGCAGCGCGGGCGCCTGCGGGTCGGGCACCGTCACCTCGCGGCGCATGCCATTGAGCTCGAACAGCACGGTGCGCGTGCCGTCCTCGTTGCGGTCGCCCAGACCGAGGTACTTGACCACGAGCGTCTTGCCGTCCTCGATGTTGATCTGGTTGGTCTCGCCGAGCGCCATGCCGTTGAAGAACACATGGCTGCCCATGCGGGACATGTAACCGTATTCCTTGCGGTGGCGGCAGTATTCCTCGACCACCTTGGGATACAGGCACCACGAGAGCACGGTGCGGTCCTTGGCCCCCGG
>DXFS01000038.1 GCA_019114345.1 Candidatus Agathobaculum pullistercoris
CCAATATCCACGGCGGGCGCGAGAATCTGGAAGCGATCGACTTCCTGCGCCTGCTTAACGAGTTCATCCTGACCGACCATCCGGACATCATGATGATCGCGGAGGAGTCCACCGCGTGGCCGATGGTCACCAAGCCGGGCTACGACGGCGGCCTGGGCTTCAACTTCAAGTGGAACATGGGCTGGATGAACGACATGCTGTGCTACTGCTCGGCTGACCCGTTCTTCCGCAAGGACATGCATGACAAGATCACGTTCTCGTTCATGTATGCATTCTCGGAAAACTATATCCTGCCGCTTTCGCACGACGAGGTCGTGCACGGCAAGTGCTCGCTGATCGGCAAGATGCCGCCCCCGTATGAGAACCAGTTTGGCGGCCTGCGCGCGCTGAACGGCTACATGGCCGCGCACCCGGGCAAGAAGATGCTGTTCATGGGCGGCGAATTCGCCCAGTTCTCCGAATGGGCGTACCAGCGTGGGCTGGACTGGATGCTGCTCGACTATCCGGCGCACCGCCAGATGCAGGCCTATGTCAAGGCGCTCAACCACTTCTATCTGGAGACTCCGCAGCTCTGGGAGCAGGATACCGACTGGCGCGGCTTTGAGTGGATCAGCCATGAGGACAACCGCAACAATATCATCGTGTTCCGCCGCATTGCGAAGGATGGCAGCGATATCGTTGTCGTGGTCAACTTCTCGCCCGAGGTGCAGGAAGGCTACCGCATCGGCGTACCGTTTGCCGGCACCTGGGAGGAAATCTTCTCCTCCGACCGCACGGAATTCGGCGGCAGCGGCATGAGCAACGGCAAGGTCAAAACCGATAACAAGAAGCCCATGCATGGGCAGGAGCAGTCCATCAGCATTTCAATCCCGCGGTTCGGTGTGCTGTTCTTCAAGGGCAAGCCGCGCGCGAAGCGCCGCACCAAGGCGGAGATCGAAGCCGCAAAGAAGGCCGCAGCGGAAAAAAAGACAAAAAGCAGCAAGGCTGCCTCCAAGTCCGCTTCTAAAGCGGTTGCCAAACCGGCAGAGAAGGCCGTCGCAAAGACCGGCAGCAAAGCGGTCGCTAAAACCGGCGAGAAGGCGGTAGCCAAAACCGGCAGCAAAGCGGTCGCAAAAGCCGGCGAAAAAGCAATCGCCAAAACGGGTGAAAAGGCGGTCACCGCGCCCGGCACCAAGGCAGTGACCAAAACAGTTGACGGCACAAATGACAAAAAATAAGGGGAAACGCCAGAAGGGCATAAAAATAAACGCGTAAACCGTAAAGGAGAGGGTTCATCATGTATCGGAAAAAAGAATGCGTGGCAATGCTGCTTGCGGGCGGCCAGGGCAGCCGTCTCTACGTGCTGACCAAAAATGTCGCCAAGCCTGCAGTGCCGTTCGGCGGCAAATACCGCATTATCGACTTCCCGCTTTCCAACTGCGTCAACTCCGGCATTGACACGGTCGGCGTGCTCACCCAGTATGAGCCGCACGTGCTCAACGCCTATATCGGTTCGGGCCAGACCTGGGACCTTGACCGCCTGCGCGGCGGCGTATACGTCCTGCCGCCGTACCAGAAAGGCAAGACCTCTGAGTGGTACAAAGGCACCGCGAATGCAATCTACCAGAACATCGCGTTCATCGACGAATACGACCCCGAGTACGTGCTTATCCTGTCCGGCGACCACATCTACAAGATGAACTATAACAAGATGCTCCAGCAGCACAAGGAAACCGGCGCGGACGCGACCATCGCCGTGCTCGACGTGCCGTTGAGCGAAGCATCCCGCTTCGGCATCATGAACTGCAAACCGGACGGCACGATCTACGAGTTCGAGGAGAAGCCCAAGCAGCCCAAGTCCACGCTGGCTTCCATGGGCATTTACATCTTCTCGTGGAAAAAACTGCGCCAGTACCTGATCGATGACGAAAACAACGCCAAGTCCTCCAATGACTTCGGCAAGGACATCATCCCCGCCATGCTCGCAAACGGCGAAAAGCTGGTTTCCTACCGCTTCGAGGGCTACTGGAAGGACGTCGGCACGATCGAGAGCCTGTGGGAGGCCAACATGGATCTGCTTTCCCCGAACTCCGGCCTAAACCTGTCGGACGATTCCTGGAAGATCTACGGACGCACCACCGGTTCGCCCCCGCACTTCACCGCAAAGACCGCTACCGTCAAGCACACACTGCTCTCTGAAGGCTGCGAAATCGCAGGCGACGTTTCCGAGTCCGTCCTGTTCTCGGATGTCAAAATCGCCAAGGGCGCTAAGGTGGAATACTCCATCCTGATGCCGGGCGCCGTCGTGGAAGAGGGCGCGACTGTCCGCTATGCGATCGTTGCGGAAAACGCTGTCATCGCCAAGGACGCTGAAGTCGGCGGCAGCCCGGCTGACGGCGACGTGGACAAGTGGGGCGTAGCCGTCGTTGCTGAGGGCGTACGCATTGGCCGCGGCGCGAAGCTTGCCGCGAAGGAAATGGCAGACGAAGACCTGCCGGACGTAAAGTAAGGGGGCGGAAACCATGAAGAATGTTTTAGGCATCATCATTGCATTCGATAATGACAACGATCTCCGTGAGATCACCGAGCACCGCACAGTCGGCGCCGTACAGTGGGGCGGCCGTTACCGCATCATCGACTTTATGCTGTCCAACATGGTAAACAGCGGCATCTTCCGCGTAGGCGTGCTGATGAAGGACAAATACCAGTCGCTGATCGACCATATCGGCAACGCAAAGGACTGGGACCTTTCCCGCAAGAACTCGGGCGTGACCCTGCTGCCGCCGTATTCCTACTCCAAGAAGGCTTCCCCGCTTGTAACGGGCGAGTACCGCGGCAAGATCGACGCGCTGGCCGGCGCGGTCGACTTCCTGCAGAAGAACAAGGCGGAATACGTTGTCATCGCGGACGGCGATATCGTCGCCAACATCCCGCTTGACGATGTGATTGACCGCCACATCAAGTCCGGCGCGGATCTGACCATGGTCTGCACCAAGAAGTCCAAGGATTCGCCGTTCACCACCTATGTGGAGCTCAACCGCAAAAAGGAGGCGGTCGATATCCGTGTGGGCGATACGAACGAGGGCAAGTGCAAGCACATTGCACTCGGCGTTTACGTCATGAGCCGCCAGTACCTGATCCACATGCTGTCCGACTGCGTTACCCATAACTGCATCCACTTCGAGCGCGAGTTCCTCACCCGCGCGCTGATCGACGGCACGGTCGCAGGGTACCTGTTCAACGAGTATGCGGTCAAGATCGAGGATACCTTCGATTACTTCCGTTCCAACATGGATCTGCTGGACAAGGATGTGCGCGACGAGGTATTCCTCCGCAACCGTCCGATCCTGACCCGTATCAAGGACGAGGCACCCGCCTACTACGGCGACAAGGCCGTCGTGGAGGACAGCCTGATCGCAGACGGCTGCCACATCGAGGGCCACGTCAAAAACTGCATCCTGTTCCGCGACGTTGTAGTGGAAAAAGGTGCGGAAGTCTGCGACTGCATCATTATGGAAGGCGGCCGTATCCTGTCGGATGCATCGCTGCGCCATGTGATCACCGACCGCAATGTCGTCGTACGCGACGGCCGCACGATGATGGGCCACGAGAACTATCCCATCACGATCGCAAAGAATGCAACCGTATGATAAATTTTCGTCAAACGCATAAAAAAATACGCAAAAACAGAGCAGTTTGGCTGAAAATGTTCGTGAAAATTCCCTATATTGTGACGAAGAAGAATTTAGTATAATAATTGTATACAGGTGCGGAAGCGGGGCAACTGTTTCCGCACCTCCTGCTGGGGAGGGTTGGCTTTTATGAAAATCATGTATGTAACCAGCGAGTGCGCCCCGTTTGTCAAGACCGGTGGTCTGGGTGATGTTGCAGGTTCTCTGCCCAAGGCGCTGGCTGCCAAAGGCCACGATGTACGCGTCTTCTGCCCGCTGTATTCGGCGATCGGCCAGGAATGGCGTGAGAAATTCTATTATCTCAAGAATGCATACGTCCGTCTGGGCTGGCGCAACCAGTACTGCGGTATCTTCCGCTATGAATCGGATGGCGTGACCTTCTATTTCATCGACAACGAGTATTACTTTGCCCGCGGCCAGGTCTACGGCGAGTATGACGACGCCGAGCGCTTCGCCTATTACTCCAAGGCCGTGCTCGAGGTCCTGCCCGACCTTGACTGGAAGCCGGATGTCATCAACTGCAACGACTGGCAGACCGCGCTTGTGCCGGTATACTACAACCTGATGTTCTCCTCCCGCCCGTTTTATGAGAATATCAAAACCGTATTCACCATCCACAACATCCAGTACCAGGGCCGCTACGGCCGTGAGATCCTGGAGTATGTGCTCGGCATTGACGATGCGCATTTCCGCTCCGGCTTTATGGCCATGGACGGCGACGTCAACCTGATGAAGGCCGCGATCGTGGCCTCCACCGCGGTGACCACGGTTTCCCCCACCTATGCACAGGAAATCCAGACCGAATACTACGGCTATCGTCTGGACAGCGTGCTGCGCATGAACAGCTACAAGCTGCACGGCATCCTGAACGGCATCGATATGGATGCCTTCAACCCGCAGACCGACCCCAAGATCTTCAAGAACTACGGTCCCAAAACGCCGGAGGACAAAAAGGTCAACAAGCTTGAGCTGCTCAAGCTTTGCGGCATCCAGGGCGACGAAAACACGCCGGTCATCGGTATGGTCACCCGCTTTGTCGACCAGAAGGGCCTCGACCTGATCGAAGCCGTGCTGCACGACATCCTGTCCGATGACCTGCGCCTGATCGTGCTCGGCAAGGGCGACTGGCGCTATGAGCAGATGTTCCTCGAAGCAAAGCGCCGCTATCCGAACAATATTTCGGCGTCCATCATGTTCTCGGGCGATCTTGCCAACCGCATCTATGCGGGCTGCGATATGTTCCTGATGCCGTCCAAGTTCGAGCCCTGCGGCCTGGCGCAGATGATCGCGCTGCGCTACGGCACCATCCCGATCGTACGCGAGACCGGCGGCCTGAAGGATACCGTGCAGGCGTTTGTCGACTACGCGGGCACGGGCAACGGCTTCACCTTCGCCAGCTACAATGCGCATGATATGCTGCACGTCATCCGCGAAGCCTGCGGTGTGTTCCGCTACAATAAGCCCGCATGGAAAAAGCTGATGGTGCAGGGGATGCAGAGCGACTTCAGCTGGGGCAGCTCGGCTGACAAATATATTGAGGTCTATCATTCCGCCCTGGGCTGGTAAGGACAGATCTCGTTAAGCAAATTATGTGAGGAGACAAGAAATACCATGCCAAAGAATCAGTACACAAAAACTGCGCTGAAGGAAGCGATTGCAGGCAAGCTGCAGCGGCACTTCGGCCGTGAGGTCGAGGATGCCTCCAAGGAGCAGATCTATGAAGCCTGCGCGCTCGTCGTGCGCGATGCGCTCACCGAGCACATGATTGAGACCCAGAATGAGGTGGAAAAATACGGGGAGCGGCAGGTGCACTATCTGTGCATGGAATTTCTGGTAGGCCGCAGCCTGCGCAACAACGCTTATAACCTCGGCATTTTGGACGAACTGACCGCAGCCCTCAAGGATATGGGCTACGAGATGGCGGACATTTTCGAGGAAGAGGCCGACCCCGGCCTCGGCAACGGCGGCCTCGGCCGTCTGGCGGCCTGCTATATGGACGGCATGGCCACCACGGGCGTGCGCGGCACGGGCTATTCTATCCGCTATGAACACGGCATCTTCAAGCAGAAGATCGAAAACGGCCAGCAGGTTGAGCTGCCGGATTCCTGGCTCGCCTCGGGCGACGTATGGCAGATTCCTGCGATGGATGATACCCGCGAAGTCCGGATCGGCGGCACAGTCGACACGCACTTTGACGAAAGCGGCAAGCTGGTCGTCGAATACAAGGATTACACACCGGTCCTTGCGGTGCCGTATGATATGCCGATTTCGGGCTATGATACCAACAACATTGCCAACCTGCGCCTGTGGGAGGCCAAGAGCCCGATCGCGCTGGATATGAAGCTGTTCTCGTCCGGCGAATACCTCAAGGCGGTTGAAAAGCACGCCATGGCGGAGACCATTTCCATGGTCCTGTACCCGGAGGATAACCACCGTGAGGGCCAGTCCCTGCGCCTCAAGCAGCAGTACTTCCTTGTGTCCGCAACTATCCAGGATATCTGCGCCAAGCACAAAGCCAAGTACGGCACGCTGGACAACTTCGCCCATAAGCATGTGCTGCATATCAACGACACCCATCCGACCCTGGTTATCCCCGAGCTCATGCGTATCCTGATGGATGAAAACGACATGAGCTGGGAGCAGGCGTGGAACATCACCAGCCAGTCGGTCGCTTACACCAACCATACGGTCATGCCCGAGGCGCTCGAGTGCTGGCCGGTATCGCTGGTGCAGGAGCTGATGCCCCGCATCATGCAGATCATCTATGAGATCAACGAGCGTTTCTGCAAGGAGCTGTGGAACTACTTCCCGAACGACTTCCAGAAGATCTCCAAGCTCGCTATTGTCGCGGACAACACCGTGCGCATGGCGCATCTGGCGATCGCGGGCTCGTTCTCGATCAACGGCGTATCCGCGCTGCACTCCGAGATCCTTAAGGATCGCGTGTTCAACGATTTCTACAAGATCTATTCGTCCAAGTTCTGCAACGTCACTAACGGCATTGCGCACCGCCGCTGGTTGTGCGAGGCCAACCCGGAGCTGGCTGCCCTGATCGAGAGCAAGATCGGCAAGGGCTACCGCAAGCATCCGTCCGAGCTGCAGGTGCTCGCCAACTACGGCGAGGACAAGGCGCTGCTCACCCAGCTCGGTCAGATCAAGCGTGACAACAAGCAGCGCCTGGCCGACTATATCAAAGAGCACAACGGCATCGAGGTCAATATGGACTCGATCTTCGATGTACAGGTCAAGCGCCTGCATGAGTACAAGCGCCAGATGCTCAACATCCTGCACATCATCTCGCTGTACCACAAGCTCAAGGCGAATCCGCATATGGACTTCGTGCCGCGTACCTTCATCTTCGGTTCCAAGGCGGCGCCGGGCTATGCGGTAGCGAAAAAGACTATCCAGCTGATCAACTCGATCTCGAATATGATCAACAACGACCCGGATATCGGCGGCAAGCTCAAGGTCGTATTCATCGAGGACTACAAGGTATCCCTCGCTGAGATGATCATGCCGGCAGCTGAGGTTTCCGAGCAGATCTCGATCGCGGGCAAGGAAGCTTCCGGTACGGGCAACATGAAGTTCATGATGAACGGCGCCCTCACCATCGGCACGATGGACGGCGCGAACGTTGAAATCTGCGAGGCAGTCGGCCGCGAGAACATCTTCATCTTTGGTATGGAGACCCCCGAGGCTGAGGCGCTGGCGGCTTCCGGCAATTACGAGCCCATGCTGATCTACCAGAACGACCCGGTCATCAAGGGTGTGCTCGACCACATGATCCAGGGCTTCGGCGACGGCGTGGATTACACGGATATCGCGAACCTGCTGCTGCACGGCGGCAACGGCGGCCCGGCGGACCGTTATATGAGCCTGAAGGACTTCTCCTCCTATGCGATCGCACAGGAGCGCGTGGGTGAGATGTACCGTCATCCGGAGAACTGGAACTATATGTCCCTGATGAACATCGCAAACTCCGGCCGCTTTGCGGCGGACCGCTCGGTCGCGGAGTATGCGCAGAACATCTGGCGCGTTAAGACCAATTTTGCATTTTAAAAAAGTCGATTGAAAGGTACGCCTTTCAATCGAGAGGGCCTTGCCGGGCATTTGCCCGGACAAAGCCAAAGCGCGATATTTGCGCGCCGCATGCGGCACACAAAATCGCTTTCCTGAATAAAAAGGCAGGCGCATGTCCTGCCTTTTTATGATTTCCGGCCATTTTATGGCCGGAAATCTTTTATATGCGCGCATGCGGCGCGATGTCCGCGTTTACCTGTCGCGGCAGACAAAAAACGGACGCATCTGCGTCCGTTTTTGTATCTGTTTGGTTATGCGCGGCTCCACTGGGTGCCCTGACGGGTGTCCTTGATCGTGACGCCCATCGCAGCAAGCTCATCGCGGATGCGGTCAGCTTCGGCGAAGTTCTTTTCCTTCTTCGCCGCTGCGCGCTGTGCGATCAGCGCTTCGATCTTCTCCGCATCCGGGTCAGCGGATTCGTCCTCGTGCTTCTGCACGATGTTGAGCACGCCGGTCAGCTCCATAAACAGCGCGTGCGCTGCGGTCAGGAATGCCTTGGTCGCGTCCTGATGCGCGCCCATATAGGCGTTGATCTCACGCGTCAGCTCGAAGATCGCGGAGAGCGCATCCGCGGTGTTGAGATCGTCGTCCATCGCGTCGATGAACTTCTGCTTATACGCCGCAAGCGCTTCCATCTTGGCGGACTCCTCCGCAGTCATCGCATCGCCCTCCGCCTTGCTGATGCGGAACTCCATATTATTCCGCGCCTCGTACAGGCGGGCGAGGGACGCTTTGTTCATCTCAAGCGACTCCGCCGAGTAGTTGAGCGGGGTGCGGTAGTGCGCGGACAGCATGAACATGCGGATGGTCTCGTAGCCAAATTCCTTGGCCGCGTCGCGCACCATGAAGAAGTTGCCCTTGGATTTGGACATCTTCTCGTTGTCAATGGTCAAAAAGCCGTTGTGCAGCCAGTAATGTGCAAAGGTGCAGCCGTTGGCGCACTCGGACTGGGCGATCTCGTTTTCATGGTGCGGGAAAATAAGGTCGAGGCCGCCGGAGTGGATGTCGATGGTCGGGCCGAGGTACTTGTTGACCATCGCGGAGCACTCGATGTGCCAGCCCGGACGGCCCTTGCTGCCCCACGGCGTATCCCACGCAGGCTCGCCGGGCTTGGCAGCCTTCCAGACCGCGAAGTCCATCGGGTCTTCCTTCTGCTCGCCGACCGAGATGCGTGCACCCGCCTGCAGCTCTTCCATCGGCTGGTGGCACAGCTTGCCGTAGTCCGGGTCGGAGTTGGTGCGGAAGTACACGTCGCCGTTCGGCGCAAGGTAGGCGTGGCCGTTGTCGAGCAGCTTCTGCACAATGTCGATGATCGCGTCCATGGTCTCGGTCGCGCGCGGGTGCACGGTCGCCTTGCCGATGCCGAGCCCCTCGGCATCGACATAATATTCCTTGATATAGCGATCCGCGATGACGTTGAAGTCCACGCCTTCTTCATTTGCCTTGTTAATCACCTTATCGTCGATATCGGTGAAGTTCTGCACAAATTTCACCTTGTAGCCGCGGTACTCAAAGTAGCGGCGCAGCAGGTCGAACACAATGAACGGGCGCGCATTGCCGACGTGGAAGTAGTTATACACGGTCGGGCCGCAGGAATACATTTTGACCTCACCCGGGGTGATCGGAACGAATTCCTCCTTCTGGCGGGTCAGGGTATTGAACAGTTTCATGATTCTATCTCCTTTTCGGATTTATTTGCAACTCTTTTATCTGATTGACGCAGTTCAGACACGCGGACAATCTTATTCTTGCGGATTGCCACAAAAACACGCTGTCCTGGTGCCAGAAGCTGCAGATGTTTTTTCCGGCAGTCATACCAAGCCGCAGGCTGGTGGGTCAGCGGCCGCAGAAAAGCTGCATAGCATTTTCTCCCGGGAAACCTGCTTTCCTGCCTGGTTTCCAATACATCCGCAATAAAAAAATCATCCGCTTTACTGGGATCGGGTATCAATGCAAGCAGCACATCGCCCGCCGTCATCAGAAGGTCATCCCACATGCTGTCTCCTTTCGTCAAAAAAGCCGCCTCTTTCGTCCAAAGAGGCGGCTATCGTCGCGGTTCCACTCCTGTTTATCACTCGGATACGCTGTAACGGGCGATCCCGCGGGGCATTTGACCCCAATGCTCTGCGGGCGCACTTCACCGCGCCGCGCGCAAAGCCCTTCCAGCCAAAGGGGCTTCTCTCTTGGGCGCGCCGGAAAACGGCTACTCTTCCCGCGTCATCGCATAAATTGCAGTTTTATTTGTCCTTAGTATACCATAATATGCGCGAAAGTCAAGCGACAAGCCCTCTCATGCTGTTGCAGCGTACTTCTCCACCAATGTCTCCGCCATGTCAAGCGGCTGCTCTCCCTTGTTCAGACGCAGGGACAGGTACGGCGACGAACCCGCATTGAGCAGCAGCCGCCCGCGGAACGTATCGTCCCCGCACAGGGCGGACAGACGTACAAAATCGGTCTCCGCAAAGGTGAGCAGCAGACGGCCGTCCTGCTGTTTGATCTCGGAAATGCCCTGCTCGCTCGCTTGGCTGCGCAGCAGTGCGATGTCGAGCAGCGCCACCGCCTCCACCGGCGGCTCGCCAAAGCGGTCGATCATCTCGTCGAGCATGTCGCTCTTCTGCTCCTCGGTGCGGATGAGCGCGATGCGTCGGTACAGGTCCACACGCTGGCCCGCGTCCGGCACATAGCCGGACGGCAGGTTGGCGGACAGCAGCAGTTCGGCTGCGCAGTCCACGCGCGGCTTGGGCGTCTCGCCCTTCTCCTCCTGCACAGCCTCCTCAAGCAGCTTGAGGTACAGGTCGTAGCCCACGCTCATCATGTGGCCGGACTGCTCCGGGCCGAGCACGTTGCCCGCGCCGCGGATCTCAAGGTCACGCATGGCGATCTTGAAGCCCGAGCCGAAGGCCGCATACTCGCGGATCGCGCTCAGGCGCTTCTGCGCGATCTCGGAGAGCGCCTTGCCGCGCCGGTAGCACAGGTAGGCGTACGCGTGGCGTGACGAACGCCCGACGCGCCCGCGGATCTGGTGCAGCTGGGCAAGGCCCATGTTGTCCGCATTCTCGATAATCAATGTGTTCGCATTAGGGATGTCGATGCCGGTCTCGATGATAGTCGTGCAGACCAGAATATCGATCTCGCCTTCCGCCATGGCATTCATCGCAGCGTTGATCTCCTTCTGCGCCATTTTGCCGTGCACAATGCCGATACGCGCATCCGGCAGACGCTGCTGAAGCTGTGCAGCGCACCGATCGATGGACTCCACGCGGTTGTGCAGGTAATACACCTGCCCGCCGCGCGACAGTTCGCGGCGGATCGCATCGAGCAGCACACCGTCGTTCTGCTCGAGCACAAAGGTCTGCACCGGATGGCGGTCGAGCGGCGGCTCCTCGATGGAGGACATGTCCCGGATGCCGGACAGCGCCATGTTGAGCGTACGCGGGATGGGCGTCGCCGACAGGGTGAGCACGTCCACGGTCTTGCTCATTTCCTTGAGCGTCTCCTTGTGCGATACGCCGAAGCGCTGCTCTTCGTCGATCACAAGCAGCCCCAGATCTTTAAACTTGATCCTCTTATTAAACAGTTTGTGCGTACCGATCACAATATCAACCGAGCCGGCCTCCAGCTTTTGCAGCAGTTTGGTCTGCTCTGAACCGGTCTTGTAGCGGGTCAGCAGCTCGATCGTCACCGGATGCCCCTGGAACCGCTGCAAGGCGGTCAGGTAATGCTGCCGCGCGAGCACGGTGGTCGGCACAAGGATGGCCGCCTGCTTGCCCGCGAGCACGCACTTCATCACCGCGCGCAGCGCGACCTCGGTCTTGCCGAAGCCCACGTCGCCGCACAGCAGGCGATCCATCGGCCGATCGGATTCCATGTCCATCTTGATCTCCGCAATGCAGCGCAGCTGATCCTCGGTCTCTTCGTATGGGAAGGCATCCTCGAACTCGCGCTGCCACGCGTCATCCGGTGGGAAGGCAAAGCCTTTGAGCTTCGCGCGCTCGGCATACAGCTTGATAAGGCCCTCGGCCAACTCCTTGGCCGCCGCCTTGGCGCGCGCCTTGGAGCGCGACCAGTCCGCGCCGCCCAGCTTGTTCAGCCGCACGCGTTCTGGCTCGCCGCCGCCGATATATTTGGAGATCAGGTCAAGCGAGGTCGCGGGCACATACAGGAAATCCGTGCCCGCAAACGCGATCTTGATGAAATCACGCTCCGCGCCGTCCACGGTCATGCGCTCCATGCCCACGAAGCGGCCGATGCCGTGGTGCTCGTGCACCACGAGGTCGCCGGGCGTCAGGTCGGTAAACGACTTGACGCGGTCGCGGTTTGACTTCTTTGGCGCGGTCTTTTTGCGCCGTGCCAGCACCTGCCCCTCGGTGATGACGATCAAACCAAGGTCTGGATACTCGAAGCCCGCGGACAGCGTGCCCTCCAGCACGGTAACATGCCCCGCGCGGGGCAGCAGGCCGCTGACCTCGGCTTTGATGCCCGCGTCGGTCAGCGCGTCGCACATGTTGCGGCAGCGCAGCGCACTGCCGCACACGACCGCGACCGCACGCCCCTGCTCGGTATAGCTGCGGATGTCCGCCGCTGCCATATCCAGATTGCCGCCGTAGGCATTCATCTGGTTGGCCATAAAATTCTCCAGATGCTGCGGCGCAAGCTCGGGTACGTTGTTCAGGAAGGTATCCAGCCGCAGGATAGTGCGCGGCACGCGGCTCAGCCCGGCGAAATCCAGCGCATAGCCGTCCAATCCGGGCGGCATTTCGCCGCGCTCGAGCAGAGCGGTCACGTCATCCCCGATGCGCGCCAGGAAATCGCGCGCCGCATCGCGCAGGCGGGGTGTGTCCTCGATCAGCACGATCGCGTTTTCCGGCAGATAGTCGAGCGCAGTCGCCATCTCCGGATAGACGAGCGGCAGGTATTTGTCCGCCGCAGGCAGGCTGCCGGTCTGTTCCAGACGCTCGGCGTCGCGCTCAATGTTCGCTTTCAGCTCCGCATGCTTTTTCCGCCGTGTGGACAGCGTGCCGCGCACGGCCCTGGCAAGCCCATTCACACCGCCCGGCGCAAGGTGCGGCAGCGTTTCCATGCACGGCAGGCAGCGCAAAGTCTCAACCTGCTCAAGCCGCCGCTGGCTGCCTACGTCAAAGGTCGCGATCGAATCGACTTCGTCGTCCCAGAACTCGACGCGATAGGGGTGCGCTGCCTGCGGCGGGAACACGTCCAGAATGCCGCCGCGCACCGAGAACTGTCCCGTGCCCTCGACCTGGATACAGCGCTCATAGCCCGCGCGGGTAAGCTGCTGTGTCAGTCCTTCGAGCGGTGCCTGCTCACCTGCAGCGATGGTCACGCCCGCGCTTTCGAGCGCCGCGGGCGGCAGGGTGCGCTGTAGCGCGGCCTGCACGGATGCGACCGCAAACCGCGCGCCGGGCAGTGCGTCCAGCACGGCAAGCCGCTTCTGCTCGTAGCCGCGCGACACGCCGACCACATCCACCATGACAAGGTCGCGCGCTGGAAGCTGCAATACATTCTTTTCCGCAAAGCCCTGCAGATCCGCGGAAAAACGTGCAGCTGCGCTATCGTCGTCGGTCAGCACGAGCACAGGGCGGCCGGTGTCCAGCCCAAGCGCCGCCGCGAGATGCGCCTTGTGAATGGCCGACAGGCCGACTGCAAGCGCAGGGGTTTTCCCCTTCTCCAGCGCATCTTTTAACTCTCTGTATTCTTTTAAATAGGTTATACTTTTCGTGATTTCCGTCATAGTCCACCTACCTTGTGCTTCGATTGGAGCTCCAAGTTCGCAATCAAGCGACGCCAAAAGGGCAGATTTTGCAATCTGCCCTAATTGTATGCGCTTATTCTGTGCTTAATGCTGTGTTTTTACTGCGCGTGCGTCTCATGCTCATGGTGGCAGGCCGCACAGTCCATATCGCAGCCGAGGATCTCAGCCGGGTCCTTACCCATGCGCTTGTAGTAGTCCGCAATCGCCGAGCGGAGCGCTTCCTCCGCGAGCACCGAGCAGTGCATCTTGACCGGCGGCAGGCCGTCCAGCGCCTCTGCGACCGCCTTGTTGGTCAGCTTGAGCGCCTCTTCAAGCGTCTTTCCCTTGACCATCTCGGTCGCCATCGAGCTGGTCGCGATCGCCGCGCCGCAGCCGAAGGTCTTGAACTTGACGTCCTCGATCACGCCGTCATCCGAAACCTTGAGGTAGATCTTCATAATGTCGCCGCACTTGGCGTTGCCGACCTCGCCGACGCCGTTGGCGTCCTCGATCTCGCCTACGTTGCGCGGGTGGGTGAAGTGGTCGAGTACCTTTTCGCTGTATTGCATAGAAAAAATCTCCCTTAACAAAAATCTAAAGCGATACGCAGACGCCGCAGCGTCTGCATGCAATTCCCCGTCAAAGTCCGGCTTTGCCGGACTTTGACACCGCTGCCCGCGCCGTCGCGGCGCGACCGCCTTTGCCGTGCAAAGGCGAGGGGGTTATCGAAAAAAGTTTCTTCCGGAACTTTTTTCGTATCTAAGGGGGATGGCATCCCCCTTAGAGTCAGTGCTCGTGCAGCTCGCTTGCCGCGGTCAGATTGGGCTTGCCGTTCTCCCACACCGGGC
This sequence comes from Candidatus Agathobaculum pullistercoris, assembly GCA_019114345.1. Taxonomy (GTDB): domain Bacteria; phylum Bacillota; class Clostridia; order Oscillospirales; family Butyricicoccaceae; genus Agathobaculum; species Agathobaculum pullistercoris. The sequence goes on from DXFS01000038.1 coordinate 14,349, forward strand.
TCATCGCGCGCAGGGTCGCGACCACGTCGGTCACGGTCTGGATGATGTAGTCCACATCCTCCTCGGTGTTCTGCTCGCCGAGCGTCAGGCGCAGCGAGCCGTGCGCGATCTCGTGCGGCAGGCCGATCGCCATGAGCACATGGGACGGGTCGAGCGAACCGGTCGAGCAGGCCGAGCCGGTCGAGCCGCATACGCCTGCAAGGTCGAGGCGCAGGATCAGGCCTTCGCCCTCGATCGCCTCGAACACAAACGATGCCGTGCCCGGCAGGCGGTTCACCGGGTCGCCGGTGTAGTGGGTATATGGGATGTTGTCCATGATACCCTTGACGAGCTTGTCCGTCAGCTTTTTGACGTAGCCCATCTTCTCTTCCATGCCCTCGACAGCTTCCTTCATCGCCGCCGCCAGGCCGATGCAGCCCGCGGTGTTCTCGGTGCCCGAGCACAGGCCGCGCTCCTGGCCGCCGCCGTATACCAGCGGCTCAAGCGCAATGCCCTTCTTGACATACAGCACGCCGACGCCGCGCGGGCCGCGGAACTTGTGCGCAGACAGGGACAGCATGTCGATGCCCATTTCCTGCACGTCGATCGGCATGTGGCCGACCGCCTGCACTGCGTCCGTGTGGAACTTCGCGCCGACTGCATGCGCAAGTTCTGCGATCTCCTTGATCGGCTGGATGGTGCCAATCTCGTTGTTCGCTGCCATGATGGTGACGAGCGCGGTATCCTCGGATAGTTCGCGCTTGAGCTGTTCGAGATCCACATGGCCTTCCTTGTCCACGTCCAGATAGGTGACGCGGTAGCCTTCTTTCTCCAGCGCCTCGCAGGTGTACAGCACCGCATGGTGCTCGATCTTGGAGGTGATCAGGTGCCTGCGGCCCTTGGCCGTCGGGCCGTGCATAAAGCCGCGGATCGCGAGGTTGTCCGCCTGCGAACCGCCGCCGGTGAAGATGATCTCGCCCGGGGCGTAGTCGTTGGCCTCGTTGACCGGCATCGCAGCGTTTAAGCACTTGCCGACCGTGGTGCGCGCCTCGTTGAGCGCCATCTTGGCCTCGCGGCCGATGCGGTACAGCGAGGACGGGTTGCCGTAAAACTCGGTCAGCCACGGCTTCATCGCCTCGAACGCGGTTTCAGACAGCGGCGTGGTTGCCGCATTGTCCGCATAAACAAATCGGTTCATTTTATTTCTGCCTTTCTTTCCCAAAAAGGTTGATTTCCTGATCCAAAACACCCGTTTTTCCGGCTGTTTTCGGGGTACTACTAATATACACCTGAAACGCGCATTTTAGCAAGCGAAAAACTGACGAATCGCACGCTTTGCACATCCTGTTTTTGCATCATTTCGTGCATTTTGCGCAGTTTCACTTACGCTTATACGCGTCCAGCTCCTTCTTCAGGCGCTGGAGCACATCGTCATAGCGCGGGGAGCGCGCGGTCGGGTTGCCGCGCAGCATGCTTTTGCGCGTCCGACCAAGGCCGTTCGCCCGGTCGGAAAAACGGCGGTGCAGTTCGTCCAGCTGCGTAAGGATCTGCTCCTTGGCATCCGCCAGCTGTTCCCTGGCGCCCCCCATTTTTTCCGCCCATTCGCCGCGCGCTTCATCTACCCGGTAGGACAGATTGGTCAACCGCACCTTTGCCGTTTCTGCCATCTGGTCGTACGCTCCGCCGGTCTGCGCCCGCACATCGTCCAGACGTTCTTTCGCATCCGCAACCTTTTCCGACAGCTCGCCGCGCGCTTCGTCCACGCGGTAGGACAGGTTGGTCAGCCGCACGAGCGCGGATTCAGAAAGCTGCTGCCGCAGCTCCGCTCCCTGTGCGCGCAGCTCGTCCAGTTCCTCGAGCAGCCTGGCCAAATCGAGCGCCGTGCGCACGGAAACCGCTACGTCGCTTGCAAACGCTGCCGTGAGCAGGATATCCACAATGACCAGCGCGGCAAACGGCAGCCCGGCCACAATCCATTCGACCGGCGGATGGATCACCCGCGCGAGGATCAGCCCGAGGAAGCCCCAGCACAAGGAGGACTGCAGGCAGATCCGCCCCTGGAACTGGAACCGGTGCTCGGAATAGTCCCAGTATTTGACCTTGAACAGCTTTTCCATAATCACGCCGACCACGTATTCAAACGCTGTCGCCGCCGCCATACTGGCAAAGAACAGCGCTACCGGACGGTTATACAGTGGAAGCGAGACATGCAGCAGTATGGTCGCGCCAAACCCGTAGATCGGCAGCATCGGTCCGCGCAGAAAGCCACGGTTGACAAAATGCCGCTGCTGCACGGAAACCACTGTAGATTCAAAGCACCAGCCCAGGAAACAATATAAAAAGAAAACCAATATCCACTGCCAGGCAGAATAGTCGTAAGGCACGGTTTATCCCTCATTTCCAGCTTGTGCCGCACATCAAATTACGTCATTATATTCTACCGAATTTTTTGACTTTTTTCAAGTGTGCAGGTATAATATGCTTACACGATTCAATTTTCACAGGAAGGGCGGGACGCGCATGCTGAATTTTACCATCCACACGACAACCGAGGTCGTTTTCGGCCGCGACATTGAGGAGCAGATCGGTCCGAAGCTCAAGGAGATTGGCGCACACCGCATCCTGGTCCATTTCGGCGGCTCGAGCGCCCGCTCCTCCGGCCTGCTCGACCGGGTCGAGAAAAGCCTGTTTGACGCCGGGCTTTCCTTCATCGAGCTGGGCGGCGTCTCGCCCAACCCCAAGGTATCCATGGTGCGCAAGGGCATTTCCCTGTGCAAGCGCGAGGGGATCGACTTCATCCTCGCCGTTGGCGGCGGCTCGGTTCTCGATTCGGCCAAGGGTATCGGCATGGGTGTCGCCACCGGGCGCGACCCGTGGGAGTTTGCCGCGACCGGCACCGCCCCGGACAAGACCCTGCCCGTAGCGACCGTACTGACGCTCGCGGCCTCCGGCTCGGAGACCAGCAATTCCTGCGTGCTCACCAACGAGGAGACCAGGGAAAAGCGCGGCATCACCAGCCAGACCAACCGCCCGCGTATCAGCTTTTTGAATCCGGAAAACACGTTCTCGGTCTCCAAATTCCAGACCGGCTGCGGCATCGTGGACATCATGATGCACACGCTCGAGCGCTACCTGACCCCGAAGGGCGGCGAAACCGACATCACAGACCGCCTGGCCGAAGGGCTGCTGATCGCAACCCGCGACGCAGGCCGCCGCGCGCTCGCAAACCCGAACGACTATGAGGCACGCGCCACCCTCATGTGGGCGGGCAGCATTTCCCATAACGATTACACCGGCTGCGGCCGTGCCCGCCTTTTCCCGGTGCACAAGCTCGAGCACGAGCTTTCCGCCTTCCGCGATGAGATCGCGCACGGCGCGGGCCTGTCCGTGCTGTTCCCGGCGTGGGCGCTGTATGAGATGGAGCGCGATATCCCGCGCTTCGCCCAGCTGGCGAACCGCGTGCTCGGCGTGGAGATGGACTTTGCCAACCCGGCGCGCACCGCGCGCGAGGGTATCCTGACCCTCAAACGCTTTTTCGAGGAGATCAACATGCCCGTACATATGGCGCAGCTCGGCATTAAGCCGGAAAGCTACGAAAAGCTGGCCGAAAACACCATGCGTACGGTCGGCGGCCCGGTCAAGAGCTACTCGCCGCTGGATAAAGAGGCGATTATGGCAATCTACCGTCTGGCGGAATAAGACCGGCGCGGCGGACAGGCAGGGAGGGGCCGCCCCCTCCCCTGTCTCTTTGCGGTTGCGCGCGTCCGTCATAGCCTTCCCCCAAGATGCCGCTCTGCAATGAGAAATTTTTTTGATTTTTCTATTGACAAATTCCAAATCTGCGCGCTATAATAGTTAGGCTAACTGCAATAGATGTACCAGCTCTTTTACATTCCTCAATAGCTCAGTTGGTAGAGCATGCGGCTGTTAACCGCAGGGTCGTTGGTTCGAGTCCAACTTGAGGAGCCACACAGGGGTATAGCTCAGCTGGTAGAGCATCGGTCTCCAAAACCGAGTGCCGTGGGTTCGATCCCTACTGCCCCTGCCATTTTGCTGCTGTAGCTCAGTAGGTAGAGTGCATCCTTGGTAAGGATGAGGTCA
>DXFS01000039.1 GCA_019114345.1 Candidatus Agathobaculum pullistercoris
CGAGGCGCTGATCTCGGAGATACAGATTTACCCGGAGCGGCAATCTAATGGACAGTGGCTGAAATCCATCAAATTTAAGCTGCCTATCATTGAGGAAGATATGAGCATCAGTTTGGACAATGAAGAACAAGTTGAGACGGTAGTATCCATGATAAAGGCATAAGAAACTTACAGTAGCGGATGCAGCGCGGCTCCTTTTCAAAGTCCCGTCAGGCACCCCAGGTGGGTCCGCTTTTCCAGATGCTTCTGCCCGCCCAGCGGCCGCTGTTCCCGCTCCGATGCGCATGAGATCCGCCGCAATTTTAAGCCGCTGCATTGCTGCACCTGCAGCGAAACGCAAATGATCCTGCCGGATCTTTTCACAGCACAAAAAGCACCTCTTTCTGCGGCGTTATGCCTTAGAAAGAGGTGCGATTTGTTTCTGTTATAGTAGTCCATCCGCTACTGTAGTTTCCGCGAACCGTTTCGCTTTCGCTACCGTAACAAATTCACATATTATCTAACAGAACGTAGACCTTCAAAAAATCACATTAGAACTTTTAATGTGTTCTATCAGCAACTTTATCGAAAATCAGAGGATACTTGCAACAACTTACTTGTTGTCAACCTCAGCCATGTGCTCGATGAGCATCAGCAGCTTGTTGGAGTAGCCCCACTCGTTGTCGTACCAGGAAACAACCTTTACGAAGGTGTCGGTCAGCTGGATACCAGCCTTAGCGTCGAAGATGGAGGTGCGAGCATCGCCCAGGAAGTCGGAGGAAACAACGTCCTCGTCGGTGTAACCCAGGATGCCCTGCAGGCCGCCCTCAGACAGCGGGGTCTCGGAAGCCTTCTTCATCGCAGCGCAGATCTCGTCGTAGGTTGCCGGCTTTGCAAGGTTGCAGGTCAGGTCAACAACAGAAACGTCCAGGGTCGGAACACGCATGGACATACCGGTCAGCTTGCCGTTCAGCTTGGGGTAAACCTTGCCTACCGCCTTAGCAGCGCCAGTGGAGGACGGGATGATGTTGCCGGAAGCCGCACGGCCGCCGCGCCAGTCCTTCTTGGACGGACCGTCAACAGTCTTCTGGGTGCCGGTGGTGGAGTGTACGGTGGTCATCAGGCCCTCGGTGATGCCGAACGCCTCGTCCAGAACCTTAGCGATCGGAGCCAGGCAGTTGGTGGTGCAGGAAGCGTTGGAAACGAAGGTCATATCCTTGGTGTAGGTGTCCTGGTTAACGCCCATAACGAACATCGGGGTGTCGTCCTTGGACGGTGCAGACATGATAACCTTCTTTGCGCCGCCGTCGATGTGAGCCTGTGCCTTCTCCTTGGTCAGGAAAACGCCGGTGGACTCAACAACGTAGTCAACGCCGTCTGCGCCCCACGGAATGTTCTTCGGATCCATCTCAGCATGGAACAGAACCTTCTTGCCGTCCACAGTGATGGAGTTGTCGTCGTACTCGATGGTACCGTCATAACGGCCGTGCATGGTGTCATACTTGAGCATATACGCCATGTAGTCCGGAGTCATGAACGGATCGTTTACCGCTACGAACTCGATGTTCGGGTTCTTCAGACCCGCGCGGAAAACCATACGGCCGATGCGGCCGAAACCATTGATGCCTACTTTGATAGCCATTTGCAAGTTTCCTCCTCAGTTTTGAAATGTTTAATCAAGTTCTCTGTCGATGATTTTATTATACACTACTTGGTATGCTTGCCGCAAGGTGTAATATTTGTGAAATTTTTGTCACGAACGGCAGGCTTTTTGTATATTTTTCTTTGCAAAGCTTTCCCGTCTGGTGGTATAATAATCACATCACACAAAATATAGTATTGCAGCCCGGGACGAATGTTATACTCGCAGGAAGCGAATGCCCGGCTTGGATTTAGGGATGATAGCGATGAACGATTCCTTCTTCTCCCATCTGGAGGACAGCACCGTGCGCGAGCTGCTTGCGCGCACCCCTCTCCAGGATGCGGCGCTGGTCACCGTGGGACCGTCGCTGCACATCGAAAATTACAATGATGCCGCCCGGCAGCTGATCCGGCTGCTCCCACTCGAGCGGATCGACCAGCTGCTGGACGAGGCCGCAGCCAAAGCGCTTCGCTCCTGTATTGCAGACCAGCAGCCCCGAACTGTATACGAGGAACTGGACGGCGTAAACTACCGTTTGGATATCCTGCCGCACCGGGATGGGGCTCTGCTCGCCTTCCTGCGCGAGGATCGCGCTGCATATGACGGCAGCCTGCGCGTGTTGCACGCCAAAAGCATGCAATATCTGGGCACGCTGCTGGCGGACGCCGATCAGGTGGATGATCCCCGCCTTGCCGCACATCTGCGGCGGCAGTGCCTGCGGCTGTACCGCCTGCTGGCCCATTCGGATTTCCTGCATGACCCACCACTGACTGAACAGCTCCGGCTGCACCATATCGACCTTTCCGCCCTCTGCCGTGATTCCGTGCAGGCTGCACTACAAAACGGCCCGGCCAGGGGCACGAAGAACATCACAGTCACCGTGCCTGACCAGTGCGACGCGCTGGTCGAACCGCAGCTTGTCCGCACCGCGCTGTACAACCTGCTTTCCAACGCCCTGCGCGTCACCCCGATGGCGGGCGATATCACCGTCACCCTGCATGACGACCACACATTTTTCACCATTTCGGTTGCAGACCGCGGCCCGGGACTGCATGCCGAAACCTTCCAGGCGCTGCTGACCGGATGGCAGCGCAGCGTTTCCCTTGAAGACTACCTCGCACTCGCGCGGCAGGGCGCGCCGCTTGGACTCGGCCTTCCTCTGGTTCATCGCATTGCGCAGCTGCACGGCGGCAGCCTGCTGCTGTCCCCACGCGAGGGCGGCGGGAGTATCCTGCACCTCAGTCTGGCCCGCCTCCCCGAATCGCTTGCCGATCACAATCTGCGCGCGCCGATGATCCTTGAGGACGGCTACTCGCTCGAGGAGATCGAGTTCTCGATTTTTGACTGATGACGGATATGATATGCATACAAAAAAGGACGCTTTGCTGCGTCCTTTTTGTATGGAATCATTTTTCACACAATTGCTTCCGCCTGCATCAATCCTTGTAAAACGCCCCGAAGCCCTTGTATGCCATATACAGATCGAGCTTGGCGATCACTTCGAACGGTGCATGCATGGAAAGCACCGGCACGCCCGCGTCCACGGTGTCGATATTGCGGTTGGCAAGATACATCGCCACCGTGCCGCCGCCGCCCTGATCGACCTTGCCAAGCTGGCCGGTCTGCCAGACCACGCCCGCCTTGTCGAAGATGCAGCGGATGCGCGCCATCAGCTCGGCTGTCGCGTCCGACGTGCCGGACTTGCCGCGCGCGCCCGTGTACTTGACCAGCGCAAAGCCGCAGTTGGCCTTAGCGTCGTTGCGCTTCTCAGAGACCTCCGGGAAGTTGGGGTCAAAGGCGTTGCACACGTCCGCGGACAGGCACACCGAATTTTCATAGCACTCCTCAGGCAGCGCGTTCTGCGTACGACACAGGTCAGCCATGAAGGTGTCGAATGCGCGCGACTGCATGCCGGTCACACCGTCCGACCCGGTCTCCTCCTTATCCACCAGCAGACAGACGCAGGTATGCGCGGGCGTACCCTTCATATCCAGCAGGGCGGTTGCCGCGGTGTAAGAGCACACGCGGTCGTCATGGCCGTATGAGCCGACGAACGAGCGGTCAAAGCCGATATCGCACGCCTTGAACGCAGGCACACAGCACAGCTCCGCGGACAGGAAATCCGCCTCTACCATGCCGTACTGGCGGTTGAGGTATTCCATCACCGCGAGCTTGATCTTCTCGCTGCACTTTTCGTCCACCGTCTCGCTCGGCACCGAACCAACCAAAACGTTCATGCCCTCGCCCTTGATGACCTCGGTCGCTTTTTTGACCATCTGCTCGGAGGCGAGGTGGGGCAGCAGGTCGGTGATGACGAACTTGGGGTCGTCCGGCTTGTCGCCAATGCGCACATCGACCTTTTTCATCTGGCCGTTGTGGCACACGCAAACCACGCCGCGCAGTTCAAGCGGGATCGCGGTCCACTGATACTTTTTGATGCCGCCGTAGTAGTGGGTCTTAAAAAACGCCATGCCGCCATCTTCATAAAGCGGCACCGTGCGGATATCCACACGCGGCGCATCCAGATGTGCGGCAGTCAGGCGTACGCCCTCCGCGAGCGGCTTTTTGCCGATCACCGAAAGCGTGATGCCCTTGCTGCGGTTGACCTGATAGATCTTGTCGCCGGGCTTGAGCGTGTCGTTCCGTGTCCATGCGCGGAAGCCTTTTTCCTCGGCCAGGCGTACCATTTCCTTGACTGCGTCGCGCTCGGTCTTGGCCTCGTCGAGGAATTTCTTGTACTCTTCGGCGTAGGCCGTCATATTCCGCTTGTCGCTGCCGGTCAGCTGATCAAAGCCGGTTTTCTTGTCATAAAACAGCTGTTCGGAAGTCATGATAATTCTCCTTTGCTTAAAATAGTATATAAAGCATCGGTTTCCCGCCACAGGGCGGCAAGGTCGCCGTTGTTTTCAATGATGTAGTCGCACCGCGCGCGGTAAAAGCTGTCGTCCGGCTGAGCGAGGATGCGTGCGCGCGCCGCCTCGTCGGAGATGCCGTCGCGTGCCATGACGCGCTGCACGCGGGTCTCCAAATCCGCGAGCACGCCGACCGTCTGCGCGCACAGTTCGTCCACCCCGGCTTCAAACAGGGTCGGCGCATCGTACAGCACGATGGGGCAGTCCGCCTGCGCCTGCATCTTCTCCAGCGAGGCCGCGCGGATATAAGGGATAGTGATTTCGTTCAACTTAGCGAGTTTTTCCGGGTCGGAAAATACGATCTGCGCGAGTTTGGGGCGGTCGAGCGCGCCGGTCTCGTCGGTCACGCCGCCGAACGCCGCGTCCAGCGCGGCGAGCATTTCCCGGTTTGTCGCACACAGCGCACGGTAGACTGCATCCGCATCCACCCAGCCCGCGCCCAGCTCGCGCATACGCGCGGCGACTGTACCTTTGCCGGTGCCGCTGCCGCCGGTCAGGCCGATGATTTTCATTTTACCACATCCTTTGGAGGGATATTCGCCCTATTCCTGTTGCCGGGAATCTGCTCTCAGCAGGTTAGGATTTCGCCGCCTGCGGGCGGCGGGATGCGTGCGCCTGCGCGGCGCGGGCGCACAAGAGGGGGCCTTGCCCCCTCTTGTCAATCACCCCCGCCGGGGATGTACGCGGCTGCCCGCGACCACAAACAAATTTTATCCACATTCTGTGGAAAAATTTGATTTGCGATAATGTCGCGGCAATTTCGTTTTTGCGACTGACCCGGGAGGCGGGAGTGCTGGCGATGTAAGGTTTACGATTACTGTTCGCGTGAAGGCGACGCTCCGGGCGGGTGCCGTGCGGGCGCGGGATACGCCCCGCACCCCTCTGGGGTGGCAGCCAATCCCCTGCCTGCCGCAATGGCAATTGGGTGGCAGACGGAAGGCGTCACTTACTTTTACGCGCGCAGCGCGTCCTGAAGGAAGAGGGGTGATTCGCAAGAGGGGAGAAAACAGTTGGTTTCTCCCCTCTTGTGCGCCCGCGCCGCGCAGGCGCACTTCCCTCCCGCTTTGCTCAAAGCTGGATCACCGCAAACCCGGCCGCCTTCTTGATCCGGTTCGCGACCGCCAGCCCCAGCCCTTCATCCGGCGGGCACTGCGCCCAGATCTGCGTCACGTCCGTATCGTCAAACGCCCGCAGGCGGTCGAACACCTCGCGCGCCTGCGCGGCAAGATCAAATTGGGAGCCGAAGCACTCCACCACGCAGGTGGGGAACCAGTCCCTGTATTCATCAAAACAAAGCACACCGGTGGAATCTTCAATATGCTCTTTAATGTATTCAGCCGTCTTTTGTGGGGCGCCTCGCACAACCGTCACCGGCGCTTTCGGTGCATAATGGCGGTACTTCATGCCCGGCGCGGACACCTTCACGTCGTCCCCGATCTTCTCGTACAGCGCACGGTCTACCTCGACCTCGCCGAGCACGCTGCGCAGCTGTTCCAGCGTGATGCCGCCCGGCCGCAGCAGACGCGGCTTGTCCAGTGCAAGGGTGACCACGGTCGATTCCACACCCACGCCGCACGGCCCGCCGTCCAGAATCGCGGCGATTTTACCGTCCATATCGTGCAAAACGTGTTCTGCGGTGGTGGTGGACGGCCGTCCGGACGTATTTGCAGAGGGCGCAGCCAGCGGTACGCCTGCTGTGCGGATCAGATCGCGCGCCAGCGGGTGCGACGGCAGGCGGATGCCCACGGTTTCCAGCCCGCAGGACACTTCGTCCGGGATGCAGTCCCCTTTGGGCACGATCATGGTCAGCGGACCGGGCCAGAACGCTTCGGCCAGCGCCTTTGCCTGCGGCGGCACCGCCGGGCACAGATCGTAGATCTGGTCGAAGTCCGCGATATGGACAATCAGCGGGTTGTCCTGCGGGCGTCCCTTTGCGCGGAATATTTTCGCCACCGCTTCCCCATTTAGAGCATTTGCAGCGAGTCCATAGACAGTTTCTGTGGGCATTCCCACCACTTCGCCCTGTAAAAGCAGGTTGGCAGCGGTTTTTACCGCACTTTTATCAAATTGTGGGGAAAGAACAATCGTTTTCATCTTTTACACTTCCATTAGTGGGGATAATCCTCCAACATGCTGATCTCTTTTCCATCATCCGGCCAAGTGCGGCATTTGATAACAGCATTGCAGCCTTACAGCCAAAACGGCAGTGCCAGCAGCGCATCCGGCGTTTGAATGGCACCGGTATAGATACCGAGTGCGATCAGAACCGCGCCTACAGCGAGAAAAATCAGTTTTTTGGTCAGCTTCATGATCAACAATACGATATTGATGATCACCAGCGCACCGCCAGCCACCAGCCAGGGCGCAGCTTCCCAAAGTGCGGAAAGTTCATTCATGTTAAGGGGTCTCCTTTCGAGGGGTCAGGTTTCGCTTTGTGCTTTGAGCTTTTCCGCCGTATCCGCCGCGATCAGCGCGTCCAGAATCTCGTCCATGTCGCCGTTTAAAAACTGGTCGAGCTTGTAGATGGTCAGCTTGATGCGGTGGTCTGACACGCGGTTTTCGGGGAAATTGTAGGTGCGGATGCGCTCCGAGCGGTCGCCCGTGCCGACCTGGCTTTTGCGGTCGGCGGCGATGGCGGCCTGCTGCTTTTCGACCTCGGCTTCGTACAGCCGCGAACGCAGCACGCGCATGGCCTTGTCGCGGTTTTTGTGCTGGCTGCGCTCGTCCTGACATTCGACGACCGTGCCGGTCGGGATGTGCGTAATGCGGATGGCGGACGACGTTTTATTGATATGCTGGCCGCCTGCGCCGCTAGACCGAAAGGTATCAATGCGCAGGTCGTTCGGGTCGAGGTAGAAATCCACTTCCTCGGCCTCGGGCAGAACAGCAACCGTGGTGGTCGAGGTGTGCACGCGCCCCTGGCTTTCGGTCTCCGGTACACGCTGGACGCGGTGCACGCCGCTCTCGAACTTGAGGCGCGAATACACCTTGTCGCCCGCCACGCGGAACACAATCTCCTTGTAGCCGCCCAGCTCGGTTTCCGACTTGCTCATGACCTCGGTCTGCCAGCCGCGCTTATCCGCGTACATGGTGTACATCCGGTACAGGTCGGCGGCGAACAGCGCACTTTCCTCGCCGCCCGCGCCGCCGCGGATCTCCACAAAAATATTTTTGTCGTCGTTCGGGTCCTTGGGCAGCAGCAGGATCTTGAGCTCCTCCTCCAGCCGCGCGATGTCGGCCTTGGCCTGCTGCAGCTCCTCCTGCGCCAGCTCCTTCATGTCCGGGTCGGACAGCATCTCGAGCGCGTCCGCCTGCGCCTGCTTTGCCCGCTCGTATGCGCGGAACGCCGCGACGATCGGCTCAAGCTCGTTGCGCTCGCGGAGAAGCTTTGCCGCCCGGTCGGGATCGTCATACAGCCCCGGCTCGGACAGGCGCGCTTCCAGCTCGTCCATGCGCTGGGCAAGGGCATTTAGTTTTTCAAACATATTCCATCACTTCTCATTTTCAATCGGTTCACCAGGGATCACCCATACCAATGGCCCGCGTCTGCGTATCACGCCCACCGGCCGGTCAGCATCAGCCCCAGCACCGAGCAGTATTCCCGGCAGCGCACCGCGACCCACTGTCCCGGATAGGGTGTCGGGGCAGGGATGCCGCAGGCATCCAGCCCGCCGCGCTCCATGAGCACGCGGGCGCGCGCCAGGTGGTAGTCGCTCGTCACAACCGCTGTCCGATGCCCGTCCCCGATCAGTGCGCGGGCGTTTTCGATATTCTCAATTGTGTTTCTGGACTGGTCTTCCAGCAGCAGACGGCCGGCATCCATCCCTTTGTTCACCAGATAATCATACATCGCTTGCGCCTCGGTACAGGGTTCGTTGCTGCCCTGCCCGCCGCACAGGATCGCGGTGATCTCCGGATGCTCCTGCATAAAATCGAATGCTGTGTCCAGCCGCGCGGCGAGCGCCGCAGAGGGCTGCCCGTCCGGGTTGACCCGCGCGCCGAGCACGAGCAGGTATTCCGCGTCCGCGGCCTCCGGGTCGGGCTGCATCCCGTGCATGATGATGCCCTGTATGGCGACAAACGACACCAGGAACAGCCCGAACAGCACGCGCCCCACGACAGACAGCGCGCGGAATGCCCTGTGTTTGTCCCGCAGGCGCAGCATGAGCCATTCGCCCGCGCAGCCCACGGCCAGCGCGAGGAAAAACACCCCGCCGAACCGCGACGGCGCCCACGGCAGCTGGATCGCGCCGCCCACGGCGAGTACCGCCGCAAGCGCCAGCCATATCCTGCGTTCGATCATTGCTGCAGTTCCTCCAACTCGGCGGCGACCGCTTCCCACTCGTCCATCTTGGCGGCAAGCGCCTCGTCGCACTGTTCCTTTTCGGTCATCAGCCCGAGCAGGCGCGCCGAGTCCGAGGACGCGTCGATCATCTGCTGCTCAAGGTCAGCCGACTGCTGCTCGAGCTGGGAGATCTCGCGCTCGAGCGTGTTCAGCTGCTTTTGCAGATTCTTGGTGCCGCCCGTGCGTTTGGGCTTTTCCGGCGGGCGGGGAACGTCGTCCAGTGTTGGGACATCGGGCTTTTTGCGCTTTGGCTGGGATACGGGCGCCGGGTTTTCCGGCAGTTCACCTTTTTCACGATATTTTAAAAAGTCAGAATACGAACCGATGAAGTCGGTCAGCTTTCCGTCCTCGAGATACAGCACGCGGGTCGCGAACCGCTCGACAAAGTACCGGTCGTGCGAGACGAACAGCAGCGTGCCGTCGAACGCTTCGACCGCTTCTTCGATCCATTCGCGGCTGGCGAGGTCGAGATGGTTGGTCGGCTCGTCCAGAATAAGGAAGTTCAAGGGATCGTACATCAGCTCGCACAGGCGCAGGCGGCTTTTTTCGCCGCCCGAAAGCATGTCGACCGTCTTCATCTGCTGCTCGCCCGTGAACTGGAACGAGCCCAGCCGGTTGCGTGCCACCTGCATGGACACGTTTTTGTCGTAAATGAGCGTGTCGATCAGGTTGCGGTGCGGGTTTGCGAAGTATACCTGCTGCGGCAGGTAAGCAGGCCGCAGCCCCACGCCTTTGCGGATGACACCCGCGTCCGGCTCCTCCTCGCCCAGCAGGATCTTGAGCAGGGTGGTTTTGCCCGCGCCGTTCGCGCCGAGCAGCGCGACCTTTTCGCGGTTGCGGATGTTGAAGCTGATATCGTGTAATATTTCACGGCTGTCATAACTCTTTGTAATATCCCGGACTTTTAATACCTCTTCGGTCTCGTAGTTCGGGTCGCCAAAGGTGACGGTCATCTTTTTGTCCTTTTTGGGGCGGTCGGTGACCTTCATGCGCGCGATGCGCTTTTCGATCGACGCCGCACGCTTAGCGAGATGCTCGGTACCGTGCTCGTGCATGATGCGCGCAACAGCTTCGAGCCGCTTCTTTTCGGCCAGCTCGTGCTCGTGGTGCTTGAGCTGCTCCTCGCGGCGGCGTTCGCGCTCGACCGCGTAGTAGGAATAGTTGCCGTTGTAGAAATCACAGGTACAGTCGTGGATCTCGATCACGCGGTCGCAGCACTGGTCGATGAACCAGCGGTCATGGGAAATGATCATGACCGTACCGCGGTAGGCCTCAAGGTAATTTCCCAGCCAGTCGACCGCGTCCATATCCAGGTGGTTGGTCGGCTCGTCGAGCAGCAAGATGTCGGTCTGTTCCAAAATGATGCGCGCGAGGTTGATGCGCGTCTTCTCGCCGCCCGACAGCAGTTCAAACCGCTGCGCCCGCATGCTCTGCGGGATATCCAGACCGTTGCACACGCGGTCGATCTCATAATCGCGGTTGTATCCGCCGAGGATCTCCAGCCGGGTCTCGAGCTGTGCATATCGCTTGAGCAGCGAGGCGTCATCCGGCTTGCGCGCCATCTCGTCGGTGAGCGCATCCATGGCGGCGGTGATCTCGTCCGACTCGCGGAACGCCAGCCGCAGCACGTCCTCGACCGTGGCGTCGTCCGGGAAATCCGGCATCTGGTCGATCACGCCCGCGTTTTTCCCCGCGCCGAGCGAAACATGCCCGCCGTCGTACGGCAGGCGGCCGGTCAGGATGTTCAGCAGGGTGGTTTTGCCCGCGCCGTTCGCGCCCAAAATGGCAACCTTTTCGCCCGGCTGGATGTCAAATGAAACATCCTGCAGGATCAGGCGGTCGCCATAGTATTTTGTCAGGTTTTGTACGGAAATGTCAGCCACAGAGGCGACTCCTTTCGACTATCTGGATAAATGGATATATACCGTTTTATTATAGCACAAAAAATATATTAGGAAAAGTCTCTCTCCTGCATTTTACCCGCTCGATAACACCTCGACGCATCGTAGATCTCCTCCGATGCCGCCTAATCCCTGCGTCGGTTGCATCAATCCACCCGATAAGGTATACTTTCCTCAAAAGGAGGGATATCATGGATGCAGCAAAAACAGGCGCATTTATCGCCGCGATGCGCCGGGAGCGAAACATGACACAGGCCGAGCTGGCGGCTGTACTGCATGTGACGGACAAGGCGGTAAGCAAATGGGAACGAGGCGCAGGCCTGCCGGATATCAACCTCATCGAACCGCTTGCGGCGGCGCTGGATGTCAGCGTGCTGGAACTGATGCAGGGCAGACGGATCGCCGCCGAAACCGTCTGCCGCGCCGAGGCTGCAGAGATGCTGACCGACGTCCTCGGAATGGCAAAGCACGCGCGGGCAGACCGGCGCAGCCGCCTCAAGCATGCAGACCGGTTTCTGTCCGGTCTTCTCGAAAGCATCGGCCTGCTGTTCCTGCTGTGCTCTGTATATTGCAGAATGCAGCTCCATACAGGAATACCACTTTGGGGCACCATCAGCACGCTGGTTCTTGTGGCGGCTATCCTGCTCGCTAAATTCGCTTTACATCGGTCATCGGATATCCGATCATAATAAATACAGCAAACCCCCGGAAATTTTCCGGGGGTTTTTTATCAACGGATACAGACTTCAATACCGCATCAGCGGAATCTGATGGGGCTCGGACTCACCCGCCGGCAGCAGCATCGCCGTGATATCCGGCCGCGCAGTCTCAATAAAGTTGACCCCGTTATGGATCAGCATTGCGAGCGACTTTTCGTTATCCGTCGGCAGGCTCATGGTAAACAGGCCCGCCTGACGGCATGCCGCAATCAGCTTCGGGGTCAGATCGGCGGGCGCCGCACGCAGGCCAAACAGCCCGGTCGTCTGCGCAGCACTTACCAGTGCGTCAATGTTGTCCGGCAGCGCAGGCAGTTCCCCCATAATATGCAAGTCCGGATTTGCAACAGCAACACGGGCCGCTTCCACCAGCCCCAGGCCGACAAAAATCGTGTCGTCCAGATAATTCACATGGCGCAGCGTCATGCGCAGCTGCGGCAGCAGGGTCTGGTTATGTACGGTGATCGCGATCTTGGCCTGACAGGTGCGCGCCAGTTCGATGGCCTGTCCCGCCGGGATGAGCTGCGGGGCGACCTGGTGCAGTTCTGCATAGCTGTATTCCCCGATGTTCATCTGCGTGCCGTCAGCTGCGACACAATAGCCGTCCGACGAAAGCACCGCAATGCCGTCCGCCGTCATATCGACCGACAGGCAGCAGCCCTTGGCTCCCTCATCATTTCCGGCAAGGATGGATTCCAGCCCGTCCCGCTCGGTGTCCATGCAGCCGACGGCGGACAGGACAAAGATCTCCTTGTTGGTATAATACAATACCGATCCCCTTCTTTCTGTTTACAGGGTTTCGGGCGGCTCGTACTCCACGCCCATTGTGTCTACCGTAACTTTTTTCATCCGCTGCTCCTGACGGGGGCGGTCATGCCAGTCACGCGGGGTGTTGACGATCCCATCCACAACATCCATCCCCTCCGTCACCATACCGAAAGATGCATACTGGCCATCCAGATGCGGGGAATCTTCCGTCATGATGAAAAACTGGCTGCCGGCAGAGTCCGGCGCCATGGTACGCGCCATGGAAAGTACACCGCGCGTATGGTTCAGGTCGTTTTGGAATCCGTTTGCGGTGAACTCGCCGCGGATCTCATAGCCCGGGCCGCCCATACCGGTGCCTTCCGGGTCGCCGCCTTGGATCATAAAGCCCGGGATCACGCGGTGAAAGATCGTCCCATCATAAAATCCCTTCCGGATCAGAGAAATGAAATTGCGAACTGTATTAGGAGCCACGTCAGGATACAGCTCTGCCCGGATTACGCCGCCCTGCTCCATCTCAATCGTAACAACAGGATTGTTCATTTTTAGATATCACTCCATCATCGCCGCATGCTCATGCGGATAGTTATATATATTGTAACAAATTTCCCCGCATACAGCAAGTAATGTTTCCATAATGAAACTCATCCTGGTTTCTTACAAAAAAATCCACTTTATGCACAGAGATTTCCACAGGCAGTCTGTGGATAAGCTTGTGCACAAAGTGGATAACTCCGGGTATTATCCGCACAGCCGCGCTGGCTGTGCGGCTCTGCCGTTTACGAAATGTAATATTTATGGCCGCGCCCGCGCATGAAGGATAAATCATCTTTCCACAGGGCAAGTTATATTATCCATAAATTTTGTTGAGAGGGAGAAAAAACATGCAGGATGAAAATATGCCGATCCATGCACCGGAGGAAAATAATATTGCCGAAACCGGGTCGATTACTGCCAGGACTGCGCGCGGTACCGTACACTGCATCACGATTGTCGGCCAGATCGAGGGGCACATGGAGCTGCCCGCGCAGAACAAGACCACCAAATATGAACACCTGATCCCGCAGATCGCCGCAGTCGAGCAGGCAGAGGAGATCGACGGGATGCTGGTACTGCTGAACACAGTCGGCGGCGACGTGGAGGCCGGACTGGCGATTGCCGAACTTATTGCAGGCATGACCAAGCCGACTGTTTCCCTCGTGCTCGGCGGCGGCCACTCGATCGGCGTGCCGCTCGCAGTGGCCGCCAAAAAAAGCTTTATTGCGGCCTCGGCCGCCATGACGATCCATCCCGTTCGCATGAACGGGACGATCATAGCCGTGCCGCAGGCATTTGAATACCTCGCCAAGATCCAGGAACGTATCGTGGATTTTATCACCGGGCACTCTGCCATCTCCGCGGAGCGCCTGCAGCAGCTGATGCGAGAGACCGGCCAACTTACCGCGGACGTCGGGACGGTCATCTCCGGCAAACAGGCGGTTACGCTCGGCCTCATCGACGCAGTCGGCACGCTTTCCGACGCGCTGGACGCGCTCTATGATATGATCGCCGCACGGCACAAAACCATGGAAAATGGAAAATGAAAAACGGAGAATGCAAGGCGTGTGGAACCCATCTGTATCGCGCACCGCGCACATCAAAAAAATGCCCGGCTCCGCCGGATGTTTTGATATCAGAAAGCAGTTTTGTGTCCAGTTATGGAGCGCAAATACCGCGCCTTGGATGCATCCGCGGCAAAGCCGCGTTGCATCCTTCCTCGATTGGGATCACAAAGCGCTTCCAATCGAAGACACAACAAAGGCCCCGTCACCCGACGAGGCCTTTTACTTCCAAATCTCCATAAATGCTCTTTTCCCAGCGGCAGGAGAACCGCTGTTATTTTATTTTTTCGCGCAGACGCTTTGCCCTACTTTCGTCATTTCATTGCGGCCAATCATGTTGTCTGCCGCTCCGTGCCTGTCAGGATCCGGCTGTCTGCTTTTGCCTGAAAATATATCTTTTTGATCAATGGCACAGCCTCTATCTACCCGATATTGAAGAACCGATCTGCGTGCCTATCATCAATCGATAATTTTCTTCCTGCTGCATTTGAATCCATGCTGATTTTCTTTCATCCTATGTTCACGGAACCCACCCGGCTTTTGTTTTGAGAATGAACATTTCCGGTTGGTTACCTTTTTACATTTCGGAACTCTATATCAATTTTGAATGCGTCACTTCTCGGCGGGTGGATCGTTTCGATTCTGTCCTGCCTCGCCCGGACCACTTTCAGCAAGTTTTGATATCATCTCCAGCTTGTGCTCTGATCCGCTTTTGCGGCACCATACTCATCAGTATGCCCATCGGCCATTGGGTGCGCACGATTTTTGGCGTTTAGCAGGTATCGGTCGGATACTGTTTTCATTCGCCGACGCATCGTTTCAGGGTTCTTGCATGTGTGGAACCTTACTTTCCTGCTGCCTCGATCCGCTTGCATCGTCAGCAATGTTTCACGGATGAAATTCACGAGGATAGCTTCCTCAAAGGTACCGTTCCTTACTATCTCAGAAGCCGATCGCGCTTTTCAGGCGGTTCGTTTTTTCGATGTGGAACTCGCTCATTTTTATAGCTATCACCTTGATCGTTTCGGTTACAGCGCCGCGGCGAGTCCCGCGAACTGATAGGATGTCTCTTCTGTTACCATTGGACTCACCCCTTTCTGCGGTATCATTTGGCTCTTCGCCAGCCCTTTCAGAATCGGAAAGGGTTGCGCCTTTCTTGTAAGGCCCCTGCCTTACTCCCTTCTGGTGTTTGCCCTTTTCTTTTCTGTGACATTATAATATCATCAAGATTGCACAACGTCAAGTGTTATTTTTCGTTTTTTCATGGTGATATTCCACAAAGAAATCTTGTCCAATTCAGCGGTTTATCCTCTTTTCAATCGCAGGCGGATTTGTTATAATGGTATTGTTGGGTGTGCTATATCCCCCAACCGAAATAGGAATACAAAACGCTGTGTCAGGGGGCCTTTGCGCCCCCTTTTTTTCAAAGGAGGTTATCAAAATGGATATTTTCAGTTTCTATATGCCCACGCGCCTGTATTTCGGCAACGGTGCGGTCAAAAAACTCGCGCGGGCGCGCCTGCCCCAGGGCCGCGGCCTGATCATCACCGGCGGCACGTCCACCACCCGCCTCGGCTATGTCGCCAAGGTGCAGGATGCGCTGGCAGAGGCCGGACACGAGACCCTGGTTTATAATAAGGTACAGCCCAACCCGACCATCGAGGGTGTACGCGAGTGCGCGGCGCTGTGCCGCGAAGAAGGCATCGCGTTCGTCGTGGGCCTTGGCGGCGGCTCGTCGATCGATACCGCCAAGGCGGTCGCGATCATGGCGACCAACGAGGGCGACTGGTGGGACTACATCCACGGCGGCACAGGCGGCGGCAAGCGCATCGCAAACGCGGGCCTGCCGATCGTCGCCATCCCGACCACCGCGGGCACGGGCACTGAGGCCGACCCGTTCACGGTCATCACCAACGGAGAGGAGAAGATCGGCGGCGGCGGTGAAAAGTGCTTCCCCACCATCTCGGTCGTCGATCCGGACTTTATGATGACCGTCCCGCCCCATCTAACCGCCTACCAAGGCTTCGATGCCTTTTTCCATGCAGCGGAGGGCTACCTCGCCAAGACCGCAACGCCCATCAGCGAGATGTTCTCGCTTAAGGCGATCGAGCTGATCGGCAAGTCACTCGCCACCGCTGTGCACGAGGGCGGCAATGCGGACGCGCGCGCGGACGTTGCGCTGGCCAACACGCTGGCAGGCTTTGTCGAGACGTTGTCCAGCTGCACGGGCGAACACGCGATCGAGCACGCGCTGAGCGCGTTCCATCCCTCGCTGCCGCACGGTGCGGGGCTGATCATGATCTCCAAAGCATACTGGAGCCGCTTTTCCGAATCCGCAGGCGACCGGCTTGTTGCCGTCGCGCGTGCGCTCGGAAACAAAGAGGCGGACAAGCCGGACGACTTCATCAACGCGCTGGTTTCGCTGCAGAGGAAATGCAGCGTGAGCGATCTGCGCCTGTCCGGCTACGGCGTACAGCCCGACGAGTTCGGCAAGATCGCGGACAACGCATTCGATACCATGGGCGGCCTGTTCCGCGTCGATCCGCATCCGCTCACGCGCGAGGATGTGATCGCAATCCTGGAGGAAAGCTACAAATAAATATTCGATTGGAAGCGCTGCGCGCTCCCTATCGAGATAGGACGCACCGCGTGAAAGACGCGGATGCGTCCAAAACTTCAGAAAGTTCCGCCGCAGGCGAAACTTCCTTCCGTACTGGTATAAAAAGGCAGGCGCATGTCCTGCCTTTTTATGATATTCTGCCGCCCACGGCAGAATATCTGTTGAATATGCGCCAATGGCGCAGGAATGTGAGGAATTTTGGTGAAACAGGTGTTATTGATCGCAACCGGCGGGACGATCGCCTGCCGCGAGACTGAAAACGGGCTTTCGCCCGCGCTGACAGGGGAAGAGCTGCTTGGTCTCATGCCCGAGCTGAACGGGATCTGTTCGGTTGGGGTAAGCGACCTGATGAACCTGGACTCGACCGACCTGACCGCGGCTGACCGCGCGGCGATCGCCCGCACGGTATGGGAAAACCGCGGCGGGTACGACGGCTTTGTCATCGCCCACGGCACGGATACGCTTGCCTATACCGCCGCGCTGCTGCACCATATGCTGCCAAACATCGACCGGCCGGTTGTGCTGACCGGGTCGATGCTGCCCATAGGCGTACCCGGCTCGGACGCTCCGCGCAACCTGGCGGATGCGTTCCGTGTCGCAGCAGCAGGATGCGCCGGAGTGCTCGCCGTGCTGCACGGCAAGATCATGCCGGGCAGCAATGTGTGCAAGCGCCACTCGTCCGAGGCAGACGCATTCGTCTCCGCAAACGCGCCCCTTGCGGGCACGATAGACGAAACCGACCTGATCCATTGGGAAACGCCGCCGCAGGCGGCAGGGGATCCTTCTTTTGTGGATACAATCGACCCGCATGTGCTGCTGGTCAAACTCACGCCCGATATCGAAAGCACATTTTTCTCTGCCCTGCACAGATATCCCAAGGTCATCCTGGAGGCTTTTGGTGCAGGCGGTATCCCGTCCCGGCTGGAGCAGGCCGTCCGTTCGCTGATCGAAAGCGGCACGCGGGTGTATATCACGACCCAGTGCAGCGAGGGCGGGGTGGACCTGCACAAATATGAGGTCGGCCGCCGCGCCGAGGCCATGGGGGCGGTTTCTCTCGGCGCACGCACGACCGAGGACGCGCTCGCAGCCGTTATGTGCGGCGAGATCTGAACCGCAGCTGCCCGCGCGGGCGGTTTTTATATCCAAACGGGCATCTCTACTTTTTGTCGGGTGCATAATCCCACCAGTCCTGCTATACTGAAAGCAGAAAATACAAAGGAGGGCTTGTCATGGATGCAGCGGCTACCGGAAAACGCATCGCCGCACTGCGGCAGCAAAAGGGCTGGACGCAAAAGCAGCTGGCAGAACAGCTGCATGTGACGGACAAGGCGGTCAGCAAATGGGAACGCGGCCTGAATTTTCCCGACCTGATGTTGATCGAGCCGCTGGCGGCAGCGCTCGGCACAACAGCCTCTGCCCTGCTCGGGCTGGAGCAGGATACGCCTGACCGGGCGGTCGCGGCGGTGTCCGAACTGGCGGCTCGGGAAAAAGAACAGGCCAAACAGCAGATCCGTTTGCGTGCCTGGCTCACGCTCTGTATCGGCGTACTCCTGTTCGCCGCACAGCTCGCGGCTTCCAAGCTGTTTGCTGATCACGGGCTGTACGGCCCGCCGCAGGTGCTGACCGCGGGCATGCTGGGCTTTACCGGCGTCCTGATTGGCGGCGCAGCCTGCACGATCCGCAAAATACGGAGGTTATAAATCCTCCCCTTTCTGTGCATACTCCCTGCACAGAAAGGAGTGTTTATGTATGAACATCGATATCGACCGCGGCGGCTGCATCTCGTGCGGCCTGTGCGAAGCCACCTGCCCCGCCGTATTCCGCATTGCGGATGACGGAGCCGCCGAGGTCTGCCACCAGCCAACGGACGGCGTGGAGGAAGCAGCCGCGCAGGAAGCTGCAGACGGCTGCCCGGTATCCGTCATCCACATTGCCGGTTAGCCTGACAGGCGCATATCCCCCGATGCAGCGCAAGAAACTCCTGTCCACAGATCTGTGGACAGGAGTTTTTATAGTTTCCGGATGTTTTCCCGGTAATATGCTTCAAACAAACGCATCATCAGCCCGACATGTCGTTTCTCCCCTGTATGCTGCAGGTACTTCCAGCAGGAAGCCGCCGTGATCAGCCCGCCCAGCGTGCATACGATCATGTCCTGCATCGTATCGCCCACCCCGGTCGCCGCGACCTGCTGCGGGTCTGCTCCGGACTGCGACACGATATACTCCCAGATCTCCCACAGCACCGCGCTCATCATGGCAAACATCCAGGTGTACAGGGACGCATTGAACGCGTCCGCCCGCTCAAGCTGATGCCCGGGCTTGCAGGAAAAATACACCACCGTTCCCAGCACGGCAAACAGGAAGCCGGACAGGAAATGCAGGATCTTATCCCAGTACGGCACAAAATCGTACCCGCCGAACAGGCTGGCAAACGGCACCGCCGCGAGCACAAAAGCGTCGAACACGATCTCGAGCAGGTAAACCGGCCGCAGATGCGCCAGCCGGTACAGCAGATATGGGACCAGCGGCAGCGCAAACGCTGCGGCCGCCAGCAGGACATTGTACAGCGAAGCGTCCCGCCGCAGGCAGAACACCGCCCCGCAGGCTGTAAACACATAATAGAACGCCAGCATGGCGTTCCGCGCGCGGCGCATCCGTTCCATAGTCAGGCTCCTCACTTGTATTTCTGGTATTCACCGACTGCCAACTCGTCGCAGCGGTTGTTGTACGGGTTGTCCGCATGTCCTTTCACCCAGTGGAACCGGACCTCGTGTTTGTCCAGTAAATCAAGCAAGCGTCCCCACAGCTCCGGATTTTTGGCAGGTTTTTTGTCCCCTTTCACCCACCCTTTGGCGCGCCAGCTTTTCGCCCAGCCCTTTGTGATTCCGTCGACAACGTACTTGCTGTCCGAATACAGGTCGACTGCGCACGGCTCGGTAAGCGCTTCGAGCGCGGTGATGACACCGAGCAGCTCCATGCGGTTGTTTGTCGTGGACGGCTCCGAGCCGGAAAGCTCCTTTTCGTGCGCGCCATACTGCAGGATCGCCCCCCAGCCGCCCGGCCCCGGGTTGCCCGAGCACGCTCCGTCCGTATAGATCGTAACTTTTTTCATAATATCTCCTGTTTTGATGATTTGCTTTATTATACCATAAATGCTGCGCGAGAAAAATGCCTAACGGTGTCCCTATGCAAAAAGGAGCGGCTTTTTCGCCGCTCCCATCGGATCATTCCGGCAGCCCGCTGCTTTACCGGTTCTCCAGATTGACATATGCTGTGTTTTTCACCACAGGCTTGTAAGCCGGACGGATGATCTTGCCGCCCGTTGTGACCTCCTCCAGGCGGTGCGCCATCCAGCCGACGATACGCGCGGTGGCGAACAGGGGGGTGTACAGCGACTTGGGCAGGCCGAGCATTTTGTACACAAAGCCCGAATACATATCCACGTTGGCGCACATCGGCTTGTCGCTGCCCTTTTTCTCCTTGAAGATGGCAGGCGTCAGCTTCTCGACGAGCTCGATCAGATCCATCTCGTCGGAAAAGCCTTTCTTTTCCGCCAGCGGGCGCGCCGCGCGCTTGAGCGCGACCGCACGCGGATCGCTCAGGGTGTAGATCGCATGGCCCATACCGTAGATCAGGCCCGAACCGTCGCCCGCCTCGCGGTCGAGGATCTTGCGCAGATAATCCGCGACCTCTTCTTCATCCTTCCAGTTGGAGACGTTTTGCTTGATTTCGTCGAACTGGCGCACCACGCGCAGGTTCGCGCCGCCGTGCCGCGGCCCCTTGAGTGCGGATACCGCCGCCGCGATCGCGGAATAGGTATCCGTACCCGAGGATGAGGTGACGCGCACGGTAAACGACGAGTTATTGCCGCCGCCGTGCTCGGCGTGCAGGATCAGGCAGCGGTCGAGCAGTTTGGCCTCGTCATCCGTATACTTGCCGTCCGGCCGTACGAGGTGCAGGATATTCTCCGCAGTCGAGCGGTCCGGGTCGGGCACATGCAGGAACATGGAATCCCCGTCAAAATACCGCCGCTTGGCCTGATAAGCATGCGAAATGATAACCGGGAACTTAGCCGTCAGGCTGATGCCCTGGCGCATGATGTTCTCCACCGTCGTCTCGTCCGGGTTGGTATCATAGGAATACAGCGCAAGCGTTGCTCCTGCAAGCTTGTTCATAATATCCCGGCTGGGCGCGCGCATGATCATATCTTCGGTAAAGTTGTCCGGCAGGGCGCGCTCCAGCCCGATCGTGTGCTGGAATTCCTGCAGCTGGCGGCGGTTGGGCAGGGCGCCGCACATCAGGAGGTACCCTACTTCCTCAAAACCAAAGCGGTCTTCCTGCTCGAGCCCATGGATCAGATCGTATACATTATAACCGCGGTAGGTCAGGCGGCCTTCAATCGGCTCGCGCTCGCCCTCGTTGATTATGTAACCATGTACATTACCCAGATGGCTCGCCCCAACCAATACGCCTGTGCCATCCGCATTGCGCAGTCCGCGCTTGATGCGGAAGCGGGTGAACAGTTCAGGCGGGATACCGTTGTTCTGCCGGAAGCTGTCGCTGAGCTCCCGCAAAAGTTCCTCGCTTACATAATCAGTCTGCATCGTCATACGATCGTCCCCTTTCTTCCCCTTTTTGTTATATGAATATATTTTACCGCAAGCCTGCATGTATGTCAATTTGCATCGCTTGTAAGAACGCACAAAAAGCGCTTTTGCAGAACTTTTCCGCTTATTTATTCTGCTTGTGCGCAAGTTTATTTTTTTAAGTGTGCAAACGCTTTTCTGCTTTGCCATGCAAAACCATGTATATGCATGCAAAGAAGCAGGGGGGCGGACAAAATCCGTCCTCCCCCTGCCCACAGGACGCGGACCGCCGCGCTCAGCCTATGATGTGGCCCACACTGGTTGCCGCCTTGTGCATCGCGTGCTCCGCCTTGTTTGCCGCATGCTGCGCGCTGCGCCGCACCGAGGGGTTCATCATCGCCCCGGCCGCCACCATGGAAACCACTGCTCCTGCAACCGCTCCGGTCGCAATTCCTGAAACAAAGGGGGATACATGCATATTTTTCTGCCGCCTTTCTGTGAAATAGGTTGGTTCGGGTGCTGCACTCATAGCATGCCCGTTTTTTATCCGGACTTGCATGTGTGCGGCGGCGACAAAAATTGCATGAAAAAACAAATTTATTTATGCACAATCGGCTGTTTACAAAGCCCGCTGCATACGATATAATAACGGTAATAACGCGGCGCTCCATCAGGCGCCGCACGTAATCCGAACAATCCGCCTTTAACCGCGGCCCGTGAGCCGCCAAGGCAGAAAACAGTGCATACGCCGTCAGCCGGGAAATGGGGGACAGGTGTAAATTTTGGTACGGCTTTCTGCTTTCGGGGCGGAAGGCTGTTTTTTTGCACTTTTCCGATGGGAGGTGACAAAATGGCCGGACAGAAGGCCGTTATCATGGACGCGGACGGCGTGCGCCGCGCGCTGACCCGCATCGCATTTGAAATCACCGAAAAGAACAAGGGCACGGAAAACCTGCTGCTCGCCGGGGTGCGGACGCGGGGGGTATTCCTCGCAGAGCGCATTGCAAAAAAGCTGGGCGAGGTCGAGGGCAAAGCTCCCCCTGTGCTCGAACTCGATGTCACGCCTTGGCGGGACGATAAGCCCCGTACGGACGCCCCGCTGCCGCCGCCCGACCCGCGCATCGAAAACGCGACCGTCGTTCTGGTGGACGACGTGCTGTACACCGGGCGCACGGTGCGCGCCGCGATCGAGGCCGTGTCGCATGCCGGGCGCGCAGCGCGCATCCAGCTTGCCGTGCTGGTCGACCGCGGGCACCGCGAGATCCCCATCCGCCCGGATTATATCGGCAAAAACCTGCCGACCTCGCGCGAGGAGCGCGTGTGCGTACGCCTGACCGAGGTCGACGGTGAGGACAACGTCGTTATTTTAAGTAATGAGACATAATATAACCGTTTGCAGCAAGAAAGGAAGGAACCTATGTCGATCCAAACACTGGTAGAAAAGATCAAGGAAAAGGGCAATCCGACCGTCGCCGGGCTGGACGCCCGCCTGGAGTACATCCCGCAGCACATCACAAAGCGCAACATGATGCTGCACGGCGAGACCCTGCGCGCTGCGGCGGAAAGCGTGGTCGCGTTCAACTGCGGCCTGATCGACGCGCTGTGCGACATCGTCCCGGCGGTCAAGCCGCAGGCGGCGTACTATGAGCTGCTCGGCTCCTACGGCGCGATGGCGCTCAAGGAGACCATCGACTACGCGCATGCCAAGGGCATGTATGTCATCGGCGACATCAAGCGCAACGACATTGGCGCAACTGCGACCGCATACGCCGAAGCCTACCTCGGCAAGACCCGTGTGGGCGACACCGAGATCGCGCCCTACGGCTGCGACAGCGTGACCGTCAACGGCTATCTGGGCACGGACGGCATCGAGCCGTTCCTGAAAGAGTGCCGCACGCGTGACAAGAGCCTGTTCGTACTCGTTAAGACCTCCAACCCGTCCTCGGGCGAGCTGCAGAACCGCGATATGGAGGGCAAGCCGCTTTACGCCCGCATGGCCGAGATGGTCGCGAAGTGGGGCGAAGGGCTTGATACCCCTTGTGGCTATAATCAGGTCGGCGCAGTCGTCGGCGCGACCTATCCGGAAGAACAAAAGATCGTGCGCGAACTGTTGCCGAAGGGCTACTTCCTCGTGCCGGGCTACGGCGCGCAGGGCGCGACCGCAAAGGACATCGCCAATGCGTTTAACGACGACGGCCTCGGCGCGATCGTCAACTCCTCGCGCGGCATTATGTGCGCGTGGAAAAAGACCGGCAGGGACGGCGAGGATTATAAGGAAGCCGCCCGCGCAGAGGCGATCCGCATGCGGGATGATATCGTCGCCGCAATAAAATAAATGGAGAATGGATGATGAAGAATGGACATACATTTTCCATTCTCCATGCTCAATTCTCAATTTGTATGATATAGGACTGGAGATATGATATGAAAAGAGCTTATTTGCTTTTGGCGGACGGCACCCTGTTTGAGGGCTACTCCGTCGGCTACGAAGGGCAGAGCATCGGCGAGGTCGTTTTCAACACCGGCATGGCCGGCTATCAGGAGGTGTTGACCGACCCCTCCTACTACGGCCAGATCGTCACCATGACCTACCCGCTGATCGGCAACTACGGCATTAACTTCGAGGATTACGAGTCCCGCAAGAGCTGGGTATCCGGCTTTATCATGCGCGAGATCGCGGAATTCCCGTCCAACTGGCGCTGCAAGCTGACGCTGGACGAATACCTCAAGGAACAGAAGGTCATCGGCCTGGCGGGCATCGACACCCGCCGGCTTACCCGCAAGCTCAGGAACGCGGGCGTTATGAACGGCATCATTTATACCGAAGGCAGTGAGCCGGACGAAAAGGCCATCCAGGAGATGAAGGCATATCTCGTCAAGGACGCGGTCAAAGCGGTCACCTGCGACGAAAGCCGCATCTACCCTGCTGAGGGTGAAATGAAATACCGCATCGCGCTGTATGACTACGGCGTCAAGTACAATATCGAGCGTGAGCTGCAAAAGCGCGGCTGCGAGGTCGTCACCATCCCAGCGCTCACCCCGCCGGAGGAGGTCGCAGGCAAGTTTGACGGCGTCATGCTGTCCAACGGACCCGGCGACCCGGCGGAAAACGTCGAAATCATTGAGAACCTGAAACGTCTGCTCGAAACCAACATCCCGATCTTCGGCATCTGCCTCGGACACCAGCTTTTAAGCCTCGCCATCGGCGCAAAGACAACCAAGCTCAAGTACGGCCACCGCGGCGTTAACCACCCGGTCAAGGATCTGGACGCGGACCGCACCTATATCACCAGCCAGAACCACGGCTACGCGGTCGTCGGCGACACGGTCGACCCCAAGATCGCCCGCGTGCGCTACGTCAACCTCAATGACGGCACGGTCGAGGGCGTGGAGCACATCGGCCGCCCGGTGTTCACCGTGCAGTACCACCCCGAGGTCTGCCCGGGCCCGATGGATACGTCCTATCTGTTTGACAAGTTCATTGAAAATATCGAAAATGCAAAGGGAGGTGCTCAGTAATGCCGCTGCGCAAGGATATTCATAAGGTAATGGTACTGGGCTCCGGCCCGATCGTCATCGGCCAGGCGGCCGAGTTTGACTACGCGGGCACGCAGGCCTGCCGCGCGCTGCGCGAAGAGGGCCTGGAGGTCGTGCTCGTCAACTCCAACCCCGCGACCATCATGACCGACAAGGCCATGGCGGACAAGGTCTA
>DXFS01000040.1 GCA_019114345.1 Candidatus Agathobaculum pullistercoris
CATGCCATTAGTTACTTCTACCGAAATGTTCAAGAAGGCTTACGACGGCGGCTACGCAATCGGCGCTTTCAACGTGAACAATATGGAAATCGTTCAGGGTATCACCGAGGCATGCCAGGAGCAGAAGGCTCCGGTCATCCTGCAGGTATCCAAGGGTGCGCGCGCTTATGCGAACCACACTTACCTGATCAAGATGGTCGAGGCTGCTGTAATCGAGTGCCCGGACATCCCGATCGTCCTGCATCTGGACCACGGCCCGGACTTTGAGACCTGCAAGGCCTGCATCGACGGCGGCTTTACCTCTGTTATGATCGACTGCTCCAGCCGTCCGTTTGACGAGAATGTTGCCGAGACCAAGAAGGTCGTTGAGTATGCGCATGCGCACGGCGTTGTCGTTGAGGCTGAGCTCGGCACGCTGGCCGGCGTTGAGGACGACGTCCAGGTATCTGCTGAGGATTCTTCCTACACCCATCCGGAAGAGGTTGAGGAGTTCGTAACCCGCACCGGCTGCGACTCGCTGGCCATTGCGATCGGCACCTCCCACGGCGCTTACAAGTTCACCCCCGAGCAGTGCACCCGCAACGAGCAGGGCATCCTGGTTCCGCCTCCGCTGCGCTTCGACGTTCTGGAGGAAGTTTCCAAGCGTCTGCCGGGCTTCCCGATCGTTCTGCACGGTTCTTCTTCTGTTCCGCAGGCGTTCGTTGACAAGATCAACGCACATGGCGGCAAGATGCCGGATGCTATCGGCATTCCGGAGGATGAGCTCCGTCACGCGGCGCAGCTGTCCGTCTGCAAGATCAACATCGACTCCGACATCCGTCTGGCTATCACCGCCAGCATCCGTGAGTACTTCGACGAGCATCCGGATCACTTCGATCCCCGTCAGTACCTCAAGCCGGCCCGTCAGGCTGTCAAGGACATGGTCGCTCATAAGCTGGTCAATGTTCTGGGCTGCAACGGCAAGGCGTAAGTTTGCCTCAGGCATGCTTCCTGAAGCGGCTGCTTAAAAATGCGAACCGCATCCTTCAATGTGGATGCGGTTCGTTTTTGTTTCGATCCGTGTATAATTTTTCTGGAAACAGGGGCAGGATACTGCCTGATCGCTTTTTTTCATACTTTACACTATAAAAGTGGTATGATATAATATGATCAACATACATGGAGAAAAAACAAGAAGGAGGGAACAGCCTTGAACCGGAAGCTAAAGGATGGGGATATGGATATCCTGTTCCGAGGGATCTTAAAGCTCAAGACCGTGGACGAATGCTATGATTTCTTCGAGGATCTTTGCACGATCTCCGAGCTGCGTGCGATGGTACAGCGTTTCCAGGTAGCGCGCATGCTGGATGAAGGACGGATTTATAGTGATATTGTGCAGGAGACCGGGGCGTCTACCGCGACGATCAGCCGCGTCAACAAATGCCTGGTCTACGGGTCGGACGGCTACCGCCGCATGCTCGACCGGCTGAAGGAAGACGATGAATAGCTATCAGGCTCTGTCGGCATACTATGACCGTTTTACGGACGATGTGGGTTATGCAGACTGGGCGGATTTTTTTGAGCGGCTGTTCGCACGCGAGGGGATACAGCCTAAGCTGGTGCTCGACCTTGCCTGCGGCACAGGCAGCCTGACGCGGATACTGGCTGAGCGGGGCTACGAGATGATCGGAGCAGATGCTTCGCCTGAAATGTTGATGCAGGCCATGCAGAATACAATGGACTGCGAACCGCGGCCGCTGTTCCTCAACCAGCGTATGGAAGCACTCGACCTGTATGGTACAGTGGATGCCTGCCTGTGCTGTCTGGACAGCATCAATTACGTGACTGAGCCGCAGACGCTGCAAAAAGCGTTCGAGCGCGTGCATCTGTTCCTCGAGCCGAAATCCGGCCTGTTTGTATTTGATATCAATACGCCGGAAAAGTTTGCCTGCATGGACGGCAACGCTTATGTGCGCGAGGATGAGGACGTGTTCTGCGTGTGGCAGGCGGCAGTGGAGGACAGTCTGTGCGCCTATCAGTTCGATATCTTCGCACGCGAGGGTGATAAATGGACACGCGCGCAGGAGACGCATGAGGAGCGCATTTATACGGTGGAGCAGCTGACGGACATGCTGGAGAAGGCGGGTTTTTCCGAAATCAAAACCTACGGTGACCAGTCCTTTGCGCCCGTCCGGGGCGGGGAGGACCGAATCTATTTTACCGCACGAAAGAGAGACTAAGTTTTTATGAGCGATATTTTGCTTCGCGCAATCGCCCGCGATGCGGGCATCCAGATCTCTGCCGCTGTGACGACCGGGCTGGTCGAGCGCGCGCGGCAGATCCACAATACCACTCCGGTCGCGACCGCGGCGCTTGGCCGCACGCTGACCGCGACCGCCATTATGGGCAGCCAGCTCAAGGTGGATGACGGGTCGGTGACCGTACAGGTCAAGGGCAACGGCCCGCTGGGCGCGATCGTCTGCGTGGGGGATGCGGACGGATTTGTGCGCGGTTATTTGCAGA
The DNA here is from genome assembly GCA_019114345.1 of Candidatus Agathobaculum pullistercoris. GTDB lineage: Bacteria > Bacillota > Clostridia > Oscillospirales > Butyricicoccaceae > Agathobaculum > Agathobaculum pullistercoris. The sequence continues at coordinate 2,503 of DXFS01000040.1, forward strand.
ACCCGTCGGCAGATCTGCCGCTCCGTCCGGACGGCAAACTGGCTGTCGGCGCTGGCGTAGGCCGCGGCTATCTGATGGTGATCAAGGATATCGGCCTAAAGGATCCGGTAACGGGCACAGTGGCGCTGGTGAACGGTGAAATTGCCGAGGATCTGACGCGCTATTTTGCGGAAAGCGAACAGGTGCCTTCTGCCTGTGCGCTCGGCGTGCTGGTGGATACTGACTGTACGGTCAAGTGTGCGGGCGGCTGGCTGGTGCAGCTGATGCCCGGCGTGAAGGATACGGATATTGACCGGCTGGAGGCAAACCTGGCTAAGCTCGAGCCCATGACTACCATGCTGGACAAGGGTATGACGCTTGAACAGATCGTACAGGCTGTGCTGGACGGCTTTGCTGTGGACTTCCTGCAGACCGACGAAATCGGCTACCGTTGCGCGTGCAGCAGGGAGAAGGTCGAGCGCGCGCTGATCAGCATGGGCCGGGATGAACTCAGTAAGATGGCGCAGGAGCAGGAAACGAGCGAAGTCACCTGCCAGTTCTGCGACAAAATATACACATTTACCCGGGCGGAATTGGAGCAGCTTTTGGCACACGCAGAAAAATGAAAAAACGGTAAAAAAACTGTTGACATTTTGCGCATTCTTCGATATAATAAATCTCGCCGCTGATGATTACAGCGGCGGCGATTCGGCCCGGTAGCTCAGTTGGTTAGAGCGCCAGCCTGTCACGCTGGAGGCCGTGGGTTCAAGTCCCATCCGGGTCGCCATTTCTCTGACCGTTCGGTTGGAGAAAATTTGCCTCTGTAGCTCAGTCGGTAGAGCAGGGGACTGAAAATCCCCGTGTCGGTGGTTCGATTCCGCCCGGAGGCACCAGCTTTTGATTC
>DXFS01000041.1 GCA_019114345.1 Candidatus Agathobaculum pullistercoris
GCGACCTGCTGATCCGCGTAGCGGGCTACACGGCGTTCTTCGTAGAGCTGGGCAAGGAGACGCAGGACGAGATCATCGGCCGCACCGAGATCAATGCCTGGGCCGGCGCCGGCTGCGGCTGCGCCGGATAAACGATAGATACAGGATAGGGGGATGGCGGTGCAGCAGATCACAGCACAGGTGGTTGGTTTTGTTGCAATGGCGCTTTGCATCGGCTGTTTTCAGTGCAAAAGCAAAAACATGCTGCTTGCATTGCAGCTGGCGGGCAATGCGGTATTTATCCTGCATTATGTGCTGCTCGGCGCCTATAGCGGCTGCGCCAGCCTGGTCCTTCTGGTCGGCAGCAACCTGATGCTGCTGTTCCGCATCAAAGGCAAGTCGTGGGCGCAGGGCTGGGGCTGGCGGTGGATTTTCTCCATCCTGACGGTGCTCGTCGGGATCGCGACATGGAAAAACATATTCAGCCTGCTGCCCTGCGCCGCCTCGGTAGCGTTCATCCTGACCAACTGGACCTGCGACGGCAAGGTTATGCGGCTGGGCAAGCTGCTGCTGGTGGGGCCGGGCTGGATCGCCTATAACATCTATGTGCAGTCCTGGTCCGGCATCATCAGCGAGGGCATCGGCATGTGCTCGGCGCTCATTGCACTGTGCCGGTATGAGCGGCGTGGCAGGGAGCAGCCAGAGAAGGAGACAGGACCGCATGAATGAAAGAAAAAACGCGTATCCAACCGTCGGCTTTATCGGCGCAGGGGCGATCACGCAGGCGGTGGTGACCGGCTTCTGTGAACGGGCGGCGGACACGCCGTTCCCGATCGTGCTTTCGCCGCGCAGCAGGGAAACCGCTGCAAGGCTGCGCGCGGCATATCCGGCGCGTGTGTCGGTTGCGCAAAGTATGCAGGAAGTGCTCGACCGTGCGGAATGGGTCGTGTTGGCTGTGCCGCCTGCGGTGGGCGAGGAGGTATGCCGAAGCCTGCGGTTCCGTGCAGACCACAAGGTGATCAGCTTCCTGCCGGATAAGACACTGCCGCAGCTGCGCGAGTGGATCGGAGAGACGGCTGCTCTGGTGCATATGGTTCCGTTGACGTTCAACGCGATATGCGACGGGCCGATCCTGCTGTATCCGCCTCATTCGGAGGCCGCGGCGCTGTTTGCGCGCATCGGCCGCGTGGTGGAGGTGGACAGCCCGGCCAAAATGTCTGCCCTGTCCACAATCACCGCCTGTGTTACACCGTTTTTTGCAGTGATGGATACGCTGATCTCCTGGCTGGGAACGCAGAGCGTATCCGCTGCACAGGCAACGGATTATGTGACCGGCTTTTTCAGCGCCATGTGCAGCGAAGCGGTTTCACTCGCCCCGGAGGCGGTGCACCGCATGGCGCGGGAATCCACACCGGGCGGGATCAACCTGATGGCAAAAGACATCATTCAGAAAGCGGGCGGCTTTGCCGTCTGGGACAGGGCAATGGAACGGGTGTTTGCCCGCGTGGCAGAAGCACCGGAGGACGGCTGACGAGCCGGAGAGCAGAAAGATCGGACAAGGAGGAAGCAGCGCAATGCTTGAGATGATAGACAAAGACAGACAGGGGATGGTACTGCGGATCGAACGCTCGTCCATCCACGATGGGGACGGGTTCCGGACCGTGGTATTTCTCAAGGGATGCCCGCTGCGGTGCCAGTGGTGTTCGACGCCGGAAAGCCAGTCCTTCGGCGTGGAAAAGACAGCGGACAACGTATACGGCACGCTGATGACGGTCGAGGACGTGATGAAGGAGATCCGCAAGGACTCGCTGTTTTTCTTCCTGTCGACCGGCGGGGTGACGCTGTCCGGCGGCGAGGTGCTGGCGCAGCCTGAGTTTGCGCTGGCGCTGCTCCGCAACTGCAAGAAGGAGTGCTTCAACACGGCGATCGAGACCTGCTTTTTCGGCCCGTGGGAGCATCTGGAGGCGCTGCTGCCCTATATCAATACGATCCACGCGGACCTCAAGCTGGTGGACCGCGAGCGGCATAAAAAGTACTGCGGCGTGGACAACGAGCTGATCATGAACAATCTGCTCGCGGCCGACCGCGCAGAGGGACGCTTCCGTATGGTGATCCGCACGCCGGTCATTCCGGGGATCAACGACTCAGAAGAGGAACTGAACCGGATCGGTGCATTCTGCGCAGGGCTCAAGCGGCTGGAATATGTCCAGCTGCTGCCCTACCACAAGCTCGGTACCGAGACCTATAAAAAGCTGGGACGGCCCTACCTGCTGGAGGATGTGCAGTCCCCGACAAAGGAGGAGATGGACCGCTGCCGCGATATCGTGCGGCAATATGTGAAAAAGGTGATTTAAGGGATAAACCAAACGGAGAAAGAAGGGACAACAAAGCATGAATGCGAAGGAAAAGAAAGGAAAGATTTATAAACCGGTGCTGTTTACGGTCGGCGCGCTGCTGCTGGTCGAGATTATCTTCGGTGTGTTCTTCACCGAGGACTTCGGCAACCTGATGGTCAACATGATGTACATTGTCGGCGATAACTTCGGCTGGTGGATCAACCTGCTGTGCGTCGTCGGTATCTTCATCGGCATCGCGATCGTCGTCGCGCGGTATGGCGACGTCGTCATCGGCGGCAAGGACGCCAAGCCGGATTTCACCACCTGGCAGTGGTTCTCCATGTCCATCTGCGGCGGCATCGGATGCGGCCTGCTGTTCTGGGCGATGGGCGAGCCGATCTACCACTACATGGACCCGCCGGTCGCCGCCGGCATTGAAGCGGAAACCCGTGAAGCGGCGATCTTCGCCGTCAGCCAGGCGATGTTCGACTGGTCGTTCGTGCAGTATTTTATCTACACCCTGCCCGCACTGGCGTTTGCCCTGCTGGCGTTCAACTACCGCAAGTCACTGTCCTTCCAGTCGTTGGTGGACGTGACCTTCAAGCGCAAAATGAACTGGCTGACCACACTGCTCCACATCTGCTGTGCATGGGCGGTCGCCAGCGGCGTATCCAACTCGATGGGCGCGGGCCTGATGCAGATCAGCGGCGGTATCAATGCTGTATTTGGCGTGCCGCAGGGTCCGGCGATGTACCTGTTCATTACGATTTTTGTCGCGGTATTCTTCATCCTTTCCTGTTTGACCGGCATCCATAAAGGCCTGAGCTACGTCTCCACCGCCTGCATGATCTGTTTCTTTGCGCTGCTGATCTATGTTGTCGTGTTCGGCGACGCGCAGTTTATCGGCAAGATCGGCACGGAAGCGACCGGCCAGATCCTGGACAACTTCTTCGGCAAGATTACTTACAACAATACGCTCGCGCCGGATGATCAGTGGGCGAACGAGTGGTCGATCACGTACTGGAACTCGTTCTTCATTTATGCGCCGGTCATCGGCATGTTCCTCGCCCGCATGGGCAAGGGCCGTACGGTCCGCCAGTTCGTTCTGGTTGAGATTCTGGTTCCGTCCCTGTTCTGCTGCCTGTTTATCGCGATTTTCGCCGGCATGATCATGAAGATGCAGTGCGAGGGCATTGTGGACGTATGGGCAAGAGTACAGGAGCTGGGCATGCAGACCGCACTCTATCAGGTGCTGGGCGCGATGCCGTTTGGCAAGGCGGTACAGGTACTGTTCCTGGTCACGGTCGTATTGTCGTTTGTTACGCTGGCCGACCCGAACACCTCGGCCATGTCCACCCTGTGTGTGCACGGCCAGGAGATCGACTCCGAGCCGCCGCGCAACATCAAGATCGTGGTCGGCGTGATGGTTTCTGTGGTTGCATACCTGCTTGTGGTGTCAGGCGGTATGGACGCAGTAAAGGGACTGCTGAACATAGGCGGCCTGCTGATGACGATACCAACACTGTGGCTGTTCCTGATCTGCTTCCGATTGTGCGGCAGGCTGCTCAAATCCAAAAACCATATGATCGATCCCGAGCAGGGCAGTGATGACCTTAAAACAGTAGAAAACGGGCTGGAACTCGTTGTGGAGGAAACCGGAGCGGGGGAATAAACTGTGATCCGGCCTCGCCGATTTGACAAGGAGGAAAAAACATGAATTCCGAAGTGAATATCCATATTTTCAATGAATGCAGCGGGTCACACAGCCACGTATATCCGCAGATCCTGGTACCGCTGCAGGAAACAATGAAAATTCAGGTCGGCGACACCGATTACGAAGTCACCCCGCAGGAGCTTTGCTTTGTGCCTGCCGGCATGGTGCACCAGTGCAATTACATCGGCAGGCTGCTGGTGCTTGACCTGTCTGAAGGGATGAGCGAGAATCCGGACGCCGTGCTGCTGAGCTATCCGCTGATCGTATCCATGCGCGGCCAGATCATGCAGCTGGTCGAGCTGATCCAAGCGGAACTGAAGCAGAACCCGGACAGCCGTTCGGTGCGCTACCTGTACCGCTATCTGTACAGCAAGCTGATCGAGAACTGCGCCGCGCCATCCATCCGGTATATCAGCGAATATTACCACCTGCCGATCACGGTCGGCGAGCTGGCCCGGATCGAGAGCTATAACGTTACCTATTACACCGACTGGTTCAAGCAGCAGACCGGCTTTTCACCAAGCTTTTACCTGCGCTGCATCCGCATCAACAAGGCGAAGGAGCTGCTTGTGAGCACAAACTTCAGCGTAATGGAGATTGCGGTAATGGTTGGATACAGCAGCAACTCCACCTTTACCCGCGCGTTCCACAATATCACGGGCATGACCCCCAAGGCGTACCGGGAGTGCCCCTGCTTCAAGCAGAGCGTTTGATACCAACTGACAAGGAAAGAAAAAGGCGATGCGCCTGAATAAAACAAGGAGTGAAAAACAATGATCACTGGAAAAAATGCGAACCGCAAATTCAAACTCGGCATGCACACCTACACCCTGCACCTGAGCGGCCTGGGCGAGAGCTGGGGCTTCCAGAGCGAAGGGAGAACCTACGAGTTTGAGAAGGTCATCAACCTCGATAAGCTGATGGACATGTGTGTCGAGGAAGGCATCGAGGTCATCCACATGACGCTGGTCGATCTGGATGACGACCTTTCCGATGAGCACCTTGCGGCGGTCAAGGCCAAGGCGGAAAAGCTGGGCCTCGACCTTGAGCTGAACATCTCGTTCAACGCACCGTCCGACCCGCGTGTCAACTGCACGATCGAGGACTCGCTCGAGATCGCACATAAGCTGGGCTGCAAGCTGGTCAAATACTCGACCGACGTGGAGCATCCGCACCCAATCTCCCACTCCTGCATGTGCCCCGAGGCCATGGAGCAGATGGCGAAGATCGTGATGGACTTCAAACGCAATATCCCCACGATCGAGAAGTACAACCTCAAAATCGCGATCGAGAACCACTGCGACCTGTTCGCGGACGAGGTCATCTGGATGGTTGAGCAGCTCAACCACCCGCTGATCGGCGCCTGCTGCGACACTATCAACTCCCTGATGCTGGCGGAAGGCATCAAGGAGTGCATCGACAAGATGGCCCCCTACTGCTACTGCGTGCATTTCTGCGACAATCGCGTGTTTGCCGACCCGGACGGCACGCACTCGCTCGGCTGCGCGATCGGCGACGGCGATGTGGACGTGATCGAGGTCATGAAGATCCTGCGCGAGAAGGCGCCGGAAGAGCTCGATACCATCGATCTCGAGATCGAGCTGCCGCTCTCGGGCTATACCATTGAGGACGGCCGCAAGGAAGAGATTGATGCGATGCGCAAAAGCATCAAGTACATGCATGAAGTGCTGGACATCGGCATCAAGGGCCGCTGATCCGGTCTGACGGATAATATCCTCTGTTTTTCACCATATATACGGCAGGATGCAGCCGGATTTACCGGCTGCATCCTGCCATGTCTGTAAAAAGGAAAAAGCCGGCTGCAGGCCGGCTCCGGCGTATGAGACTGCTGCTGGGGATCGGGATGTTTATATCCCGAGCAAAAGCAGTACGCCGATCAGAATAAGCTGCTCCCAGTCAATGCCGTCGCCTTCGTTGTCATCTGATAGAAGGAACCATACAATGACCAGCACAATAATTGTGTCCATGTCCAGCCGGATGTTCTGCAGCCGGCCGGACAGTCCGCGCCCCGGCGGGGAAGAGACTGCGGCGGCTGGCTCGCCCGCGGCATGGGGCGGCGCATCGTTATGTACCGGCGGCGCGTCTTCAGCCGCCGCGGCAAGATAACGGTTATACAAAAGCGGTTTCGCCTCCTCTCCGGCTCAGAGCGGCTGCGGTGTGTCGCCGCCGGCTGGCGGGCTGCTTTCCGGACGGCCCAGATGGCCCAGCTCCCCCATGGCGGCGCGCGCCATGCGCGCCATGCTGACCAGCCGCAGCGCGTGGTCGAACTGGCCTGCGACTTCATCGGTGACGAACGGCTTGAGCGCGCCCAGCAGGGCACGCTTTTCCTGCCGCACAGCCACTTGCCCGCTTTTTACGATGGCGCTGATAACTGGCAGGGCATGCTGCATCATATCGGCCGTAGGGTCATAGTCGCCCGCGGGCGGAGAAGCGGGCGCTGCCGTGCTGCCCAGCATGCCGGAGACGGCCTGCATGGCGTTTTGCAGCGCCTCCGGGTCGTTCAGCAGGGAGGAAAGCATGTCGTTGTCCATGCGCCCGGCCCCCTTATTTGCGGAAGATCTGCCGGAGTTTGTGCGCAAGCTGTGTCCCCTCCGGAGATTGCATGAGCTGCTGGGCCAGCCGTGCAGCTTCCCCCATATCGCCGCGCTGTGCGGCCTGCGCTGCACGCTCAAGTGTTGCGGCGTGCTGCGAGGAGATCACCTGTGCTGCTTTTTTTCCGTCCGGCGTGTTCAGCGCCGCGCGCAGCCGGGCGACGGCATCCGGGCTGCCGGCCTGTTCTGCCAGGCGGCGGATGATTTCGTTTTGATCGGACATTGCTTCCCATCCTTTCCCATACATGGTTTACTGCCAGTATATGCCCGGCCGGGAAAAAATGTGTTTCTTTGGGTTTACAAGTATGCGCCCGCGGTGTAAAATACTGCTATCGCGGCGAAAGGAGCGGCTCGGGTTGAAGATATTGGCATTTGCCGATTCACACGGTTACAGTATGGGAATGGCCTATGCGGTCGAACAGGAAAAGCCCGATGCGGTACTGCATCTGGGCGACCACACGGACGATGCACATGATCTGGGACGTGCGTTCCCCGGACTGGCGATTATCAGCGTGCGCGGCAACAACGATTACGGAGCGGACGAGCCGTTGTTCTGCGTGACAGTTCTCGGCGGCGTTCGGATCTATCTGACACACGGGCATCGTGAACATGTATATAGCACCTGTGATCTGGTCGCACAGCGCGCCCGCGAAGAAGGCTGTTCGCTGGCGTTTTTCGGACACACGCACCGCGTGCAGGTCGAACGGAAAAACGGGGTGCTGGTGTGCAATCCGGGCAGCATCAGCCTGCCGCGCGGCGGCCCGGCAAGCTATGGGCGGCTGACGGTGGAAAACGGACAGGCGCAGCGGCTCGAGATCCTCGACGAGGACGGCGGCCTGCTCCGGCGGGATAAACTTCTGGGACGGTAAGGGGAAAACAACATGCTTTTGACCATAGACGTGGGCAATACCAACATGGTATTTGGACTATATGAAGGGGAGCGGCTGCGCGGTTCATTCCGCATTTCAACCAATGCCGAGCGGACATCAGACGAACTGGGCATGCAGATCTCGCAGTATTATCATTTTCACGGTATTGACCGCGCCGAGACCCGTGCGGTCATCATCGCGTCAGTCGTGCCGCCGGTGATGTATACGCTGATCAATGCAATCCGCAAATATCTGCGCGTGCAGCCGCTCGTCGCAGGACGGGATGTGGATATCGGTATTGAGAACAAGTATGCCAACCCGCGTGAGGTTGGTGCGGACCGCCTGGTCAACGCAGTCAGCGCGGTGCGAAAATACGGTAAGCCGCTGATTATCGTGGATATTGGTACGGCGACAACCTTCGATGCGATCGACGGGAACGGAGCCTATCAGGGCGGTGCAATCTTCCCGGGCCTCAAGGTGGCGATGGAAGCGCTGTTCCTCAAGGCATCCAAACTGCCGCGCGTGGACATTGAGCGGCCTGAGCATGCAATTGGCAAGACGACCGTGCAGTCCATGCAGTCGGGAGCGGTGCGCGGCTATGTAGGCGCGCTGACCGGTGTAATCACGGATATTCAGAAAGAATTGGGCGGCAATGCACGAGTTGTCGCGACCGGCGGCATGGGACGCATGATGGCTTCCTACTGCGACCTGATCGATGAGGTCGACCCCAACCTGACGCTTGAGGGCCTGCGCCTGATCTACGAGAATAACCGGCAGGCATTTGCAGGCTGTCATCTGGATGGCGAGGACGAGCCCGAGGGAGTAGAGTGGCGTGAAGGAAAATAAATACGACGACCCGGTGTTCTTCGCCAAATATGCGCGGATGGACCGCTCGCGCTTCGGCCTCAAGGCTGCAGGAGAGTGGCGCACGCTGGAGCCCATGCTGCCGGACTTTACGGGGCGGGATGTACTCGACCTCGGCTGCGGATACGGCTGGCACTGCGCGTATGCCGCGGAACACGGCGCGCGCTCGGTGCTCGGGCTGGATCTTTCCGAAAAGATGCTGGCGGTCGCGCAAAAGGAGCATGCGGCGCCGCCGATCGAATACTGCCGCATGGCGATGGAGGACGCGGACTTTGCGGACGGCTCATTCGACGTGGCGCTCAGCTCGCTGGCGTTCCACTATGTTGCGGATTTCGGGGCGCTTGTGCGCAAGACTGCGCACTGGCTGCGTCCGGGCGGGGACTTTGTGTTCTCGTGTGAGCATCCGGTGTTCACTGCCGAGGGATCGCAGGACTGGTGCCGCGACGAAAACGGCAAGATCCTGCATTTCCCGGTGGACAATTATTACATGGAGGGCGAGCGGCAGGCGGTGTTCCTCGGCGAGCGGGTGACCAAGTACCACCGCACGCTGACGGACTATGTAGGTGCCCTGCTGTCGAACGGTTTTATGCTGACCGGGCTGGCCGAGCCCCAGCCGCCGCAGGAAATGATTGATGCCATCCCCGGCATGGCGGACGAGCTGCGCCGCCCGATGATGCTGATTCTCGCAGCAAAAAAACAATGAAAAAAGACCTGTCCTGGCGACAGGCCTTTTTTCATATATGCAGTTATTTCGCAATGGGGTAGGAAGGACACACTGTGCCAAGCGGACATCCCTCGCACTTGGGACTGCGGGCGGTGCAGTGTTCGCGGCCGAACAGCACCAGCCGGTGGCAGAAGTCCGAGGACTCCGCAGGGTCGATCAATTTGCGCAACGCATTTTCCACCTTGACCGGATCTTTCTCGTTTTTGACAAACCCCAGCCGGTTGGACAGACGGATGCAGTGCGTGTCGGTCACGATGGCGGGCTTACCGAAGATGTCACCCAGAATTAGGTTCGCAGTTTTGCGGCCGACGCCGGGAAGCTTCAATAAGTCCTCCATGTTGTCCGGCACCTTGCCGCCAAACTCACTCAGCAGCATGACCGCACAGGCCTTGAGGTCGCGCGCCTTGGTGCGGAACAGGCCGCAGGTCTTGATCGCCTCGGCGATTTCCTCCTCAGGAGCCTCGGCAAAGCTTTCGAGCGTCGGGAATTGCTGGAACAGGGTTTCGGTCACAATGTTAACGCGCGCATCGGTGCACTGGGCGGACAGGCGCGTGGCGAACAGCAGCTCATAGTCATGCGTATAATGCAGCGCGCAGACCGCATCCGGATAAACGGTTTTGAGCAGCTCGGTCACAGCGGCGGCGCGTTCCTTTTTCGTCATAAAACAACAACTCCCGACAGCATAGATGGTATAATCATATCACAATCTGCCAAAAAAGCAAGACGCCCGGTTCTATTTAACATTTTTAACATAAAGGGCTGTCAGGACAGGAGAAAATCTATCTGTTTGCCAATAGAATAAAGTATTAAAATGTGGTTTAATAAAAAGACAGAAACTATCTCACGTTTTGATGGAGGTTGAAATATGGTACGCGAGGCAATGGAATTTGTAAAGGCGTATGATCCCGAGCTCGGCCGCCTGATCCAGGCGGAGTACGACCGTCAGGCGCGCAACATCGAGTTGATCGCTTCGGAGAACATCGTCAGTGAGGCGGTTATGGCCGCGATGGGGTCGGTACTCACCAACAAATATGCGGAAGGCTATCCGGGCAAGCGCTATTACGGCGGCTGCGAATGTGTCGATGAGGTCGAGAATCTGGCCATCAAACGTGTGTGTGAAGTATTCGGTGCCAAATACGCCAATGTGCAGCCCCACTCGGGAGCCCAGGCAAACATGGCAGTTTATCAGGCGCTGTGCCAGCCGGGCGACACCGTGCTCGGTATGAGCCTGGACAATGGCGGCCACCTGACACACGGCTCGCCGGTCAACCAGTCCGGCCTGCTGTACCACATCGTGCCCTATGGCGTGGACGATAACGGCTATATCGATTATGATGCGCTGCGCGATCTGGCTAAGAAAGAAAAGCCCAAGATGATCATTGCGGGCGCTTCCGCATATCCGCGCGCGATCGACTTTGCCAAGTTCGCGGAGATTGCGCACGAGGTCGGCGCGTACCTGTTTGTCGATATGGCGCATATTGCGGGCCTGGTTGCAGCCGGCCTGCATATGAACCCGCTGCCGTATGCAGATGTCGTCACCACCACCACGCATAAGACGCTGCGCGGCCCGCGCGGCGGCGTTATCCTCTCAAACAATGAGGAACTGGGTAAGAAGTTCAACAAGGCAATCTTCCCGGGCACACAGGGCGGCCCGCTCGAACACGTGATCGCGGCCAAGGCGGTCTGCTTCGGCGAGGCGCTGCGCCCTGAGTTTAAGGCGTATCAGCAGAAGGTCATCACCAACGCCAAGGCGCTGGCAGATGCTCTGCTGAACCAGGGCTTTGATCTGGTTTCCGGCGGCACGGATAACCACCTGATGCTGATTGACCTGCGCAAAACCGGCGTGACCGGCAAGGAACTCCAGCACCGCCTGGATGAGGTGTATATCACCGCGAACAAGAACACCATCCCGAACGACCCGGCCAGCCCGTTCGTTACCTCGGGCCAGCGCGTCGGTACCCCGGCCGTCACCTCGCGCGGATTTGGCGAGCCGGAAATGCTGCATATTGCGGAGTTTATCTGGCAGGCAGCGACCGATTTTGAGAATAAAGCGGACGAGATCCGTCATAATGTGACCGATATCTGCGCAAGCTTCCCGATTTATTAAGCTGCTGCATAGGCACCGCCGTTCCTTCAGGAAAAGCGGTGCTTTGTGCTCTTTGGGGAAAATGTGGACAATTACACTGCATTTGTCTGTCATAAAAGTAAAATGTTTGTAGAAAATAAACAAGAACCTTGCGGTTTTCCACAAATATGATATACTATTGGAAAAGGTTTCAATGAGCCGACGGAAGGGCTTGAATTTAATGAAAAGGGGAAATGCAGCTATGGCAATGGAACTGAAACTGACCGGCCTGAAGGGTTTTGTCGGGGAGGACGAGCTCGCATATATGGCGCCGCTGGTGCAGGCGGCGCAGGATACACTGCACGCCCGCACAGGTGCAGGCAACGACTTTTTGGGGTGGGTCGACCTGCCTGAAAACTATGACAAGGAGGAGTTCGCGCGCATCAAGGCGGCGGCCAAGAAGATCCAGCAAAGCTGCGACGTCCTGGTCGTGATCGGCATCGGCGGCTCCTATCTGGGCGCGCGTGCGGCGATCGAATTCGTAAACGGCCAGATGTACAACAGCATTCGCCCGGATGGCATCCCGGAAGTTTACTTTGTTGGCAGCAACATCTCGTCGTCCTATCTCAACGATGTGATCAAAATTATCGGTGACCGCGACTTCTGTGTCAATGTTATCTCCAAGTCGGGTACTACGACCGAGCCTGCTATCGCGTTTCGCATTTTCAAAAAGCTGTGTGAGGACAAGTACGGCAAGGACGGCGCAAAGGACCGCATCTTCGCCACGACCGACAAGGCGCGCGGCGCACTCAAAAAGCTGGCGGACGATGAGGGCTACGAGACCTTTGTCGTGCCGGACGACGTCGGCGGCCGTTTCTCCGTACTGACCGCGGTCGGCCTGCTGCCGATGGCGGCTGCCGGTGTGGATATCGATGCGGCGATGGCGGGCGCGGCGGAAGCGCGTAAGGCTTTCCTGACAGGCACGGACCACGATTGCGCGAAGTATGCTGCGCTGCGCAATATCCTGCACCAGAAGGGCAAGGCCATGGAGATCCTGGTCAACTACGAGCCCGCGCTCGTCATGCTGGGCGAGTGGTTCAAGCAGCTGTTCGACGAGTCTGAGGGCAAGGATCATAAGGGTATCTTCGCGACCTCGGCCAACTTCTCGACCGACCTGCACTCGATTGGCCAGTTCATCCAGGACGGTACGCGCAACATGTTCGAGACTGTTGTCTGGGTGCGCGAGCCGCGCTCGGAGAGTTATATCGAGGAGACCGCCGAGGACATCGACGGCCTGAACTACCTTGCGGGCAAGAGCGTGCAGTTCGTCAACTCCAAGGCGTATCAGGGCACGCTGATGGCGCACATGGACGGCGGCACGCCGAACATCATCGTCGAGATCGACAAGGCGGATGCATGGCACTTCGGCTATCTCGTGTACTTCTTCGAGAAGGCGTGCGGCATCTCGGGCTACCTGCTGGGCGTCAACCCGTTCAACCAGCCGGGCGTTGAGGCGTACAAGAAGAACATGTTCGCCCTGCTCGGCAAGCCGGGCTTTGAGGAGCGGCGCAAAGAGCTTGAGGCAAGACTCGTTTAAAGAGAATCGCTTTCCTGTATCAAATCCGAGGTGCATACCCTCGGATTTGATGAAACCGGCCGCAGACTGCGGCCGGTTTCTGTTTTATGCGCGCCTGCGGCGCGGAGAGCAGAGGGGAAGATGTCTCTTTTGTTCGGCGCACGGCTATGGTATACTGGAGGCAGGATAGGGGATAAGGATATGAAATTGCCAAGGAAATGGTCTAAAATCGGGCATAGCTTGCTGCTCGTAGGCGTGATTGGGCTTTTTCTCGAGCTGCTGTTTTGGATACCGAATATGGAGGTCGGCTGGAAGAATATCGCGGCTGTCGTTTGGATGGTGGTGAGCATGGTGCTTGCGTTCGGCGGAGCGGCGATTTTGCAGTGGAAATGCAAATGTCCGCACTGCGGCAGATGGAGCGCGCCGCCGTGGCCGTGGTCGGAGGATGCGGTCCGGTTCTGTCCGCGTTGTGGCGCCCGGCTGGAATATGATGATACATAAACAGTGCAGCAGATAGAGAAACGGAGGGGATCTGCATGAGGCTGTCACGGAAATGGGCGAAAATAGGGCGTATCCTGTTTTATACCGGCACGGCTGGATGGATCATTACAGCCGTGCTGCAGCTGGTATACCTGAAGGCGGCAGTGCGGGCATATCCGCCGATACCCGAGCCTGTTTGGATTGACGTACTGTGGATAGGCTTCTTTGTGTGGATGGCCATTGGTCTGTGGATACGCCTATGGCACTGCCGCTGCCCGCACTGCGGCGCATGGAATGTCCGCGTGCCGTCCCCATGGAAGCGGAGCGAGGTGCTCCACTGCCCGCGCTGCGGCAACAGGCTGGAATATGACGATACATAACGATGGGAGATAGAGATGGCAAAAAAGGACAGGATAGCGGGATTTCAAACGTGGTTTTTATACTTCTGGACGTACTGCGTGCTCGGCTGGTGCTACGAGGTATTCCTCGAGGTCGTGGTGTACCGCTGGGGATTTTCCAACCGCGGCTTTCTGTGGGGGCCGTACCTGCCGGTATACGGCGTGGGCGCGCTGCTCATTCTGGGGTGTCTCGGCAGGCTGAAAAACAGGCCGCTCCGTGTGGGGCGGGTGAACCTTATGCCGGCGGTGGTGTTCCTCGCGGTGGTGGTGCTGACGACCGTGGTCGAGTTGATCGCGAGCTACCTGCTCGAGTGGACGACTGGCGGCTGGCTGTGGGACTACACGCGTTATACCATACAGTGGCAGGGACGCATCTGCCTGAGCGCGAGCCTGCGGTTCGGCGTGGGCGGCATGATCATCCTGTATCTTTTACAGCCGCTGCTTGAAAAGGGCATGGACAGGCTGGGGGAGCGGCGGCGCCGGATTGTGTTCGCGGTGCTGTTTACCGTGTTCGTGCTGGACTGCATCGTCCGGGCGATACGGCTATAATATTTTGAAACGGGGAAACCAACAATGAAGAAAATCTATCTTGCGGGATTTGATGTATTTGCGCCGGACGCCAAGCAGCGCGGCGCAAAAATGAAGATGATGTGCGCGGAGCGCGGCCTGATCGGCCTGTATCCGTTTGACAACGAGGCGGATAATGCGCCCGATATCTTTGCGGGCAACTGCAGCCTGATCGATCAGGCAGACGCGGTAATCGCAAACCTTAACCCTTTCCGCGGGAGCGAGCCGGACAGCGGCACCTGCTTTGAGGTCGGCTATGCCTTCGCCAAGGGCAAGATCGTATACGGCTATGTGTCCGATGCCCGCACGCTGCGCGAAAAGCTGGGCGAGCAGGATAAGGACGGCTTCTCGGTCGAGGATTTCGGCCTGCCGCTCAACCTGATGCTTTCGTGTGCGGCGAAGATCGTCGAGGGCGATTTTGCAAAAGCGCTCGCAGTCTGCGCAGACGAGCAGGCATAACCAAAACAAAAAATGGCACACTAAGTCCCGGTGATTTGTGATGAAAAAACAAACAGCGGGGCTTTTTCTTTTGGGTGCGGGCGGCTATTCGCTGCTTGAGATCGCGTGGCGCGGCTACACGCACTGGACCATGGCGCTGACCGGCGGCGCGGTGCTCGTGGGGCTGGGCCGCCTGCGCGGGCGGGTCAGGGACGAAAAGCCGCTCGCGCGCTGCCTGTGCGGCGCGGCGTGCATCACGGCGGCGGAATATGTGGTCGGCTGCACGGTCAACCGTGTGTACCACATGAACGTGTGGGATTATTCGCGCGAGCGCGGCAATATCCAGGGGCAGGTCTGTCCCAAATACGCGGCACTGTGGACCTTGCTCGCCGCACCGTTTATGCTGCCCAAATAAAAGGCTTGCCAATCGGTACGCCGGAGGCGTATAATGTCGGTGGCAATATACCGGAAGGAGATGCACCATGCTGATCGCAGTCAATGCAGGGAATAACCGGGTTTTACTGGGCGGCTATGAGGAAGACGAGCGGATTTTCGCCGCTTCCATCGCGACCGAGCCCAGACAGATGCCGGAGGATTATGCCTGCAGGCTGCAGCAGGTGCTCGGGTTGTATGGCGTGGATACCGGGCGTATTCACGGTGCGGTCATTGGTTCAGTAGTGCCGAATTTGTCTGCGGTACTGGAGGAAGCAATGCGGCTTCTCGGCGTAAGCAAAGTGATCGAGGTATCGAGCGGGGTCAAGACCGGATTGAACATCCGATCTGAACAGCCCCGGCAGGTCGGCTCGGACCGTGTAGCGGGCGCTGTAGCTGCGCGTGCCAAGGGCAGACTTCCCTGCGTTGTGGTGAGCCTCGGCACGGCGACGACCTTCACCGCATTGGATCAGACGGGTGCACTGGTCGGTTCTGCGATCACCGCAGGCGTGCAGCTGAGTGTGGAAGCGCTGCGCGTGCAGGCGGCACAGTTGCCCATGGTGGCGCTCGAAGCCAAGGACGAAGGCATCCTTGCCCGGAATACGGTAGATGCGATGCGTGCCGGCGCACTGTATGGCACAGCGGCAATGGTAGACGGCATGATCGCACGCTTTGCGGATGCGCTGGGACAGCAGCCCTATGTGGTCGTCACAGGTGCATTTGCACCGCTGGTAACGCGCTTCCTGCGCGTGCCGCATGAGCACGATGAAAACCTTGTGCTGGACGGCCTGCGACTGATCTGGGAGAAAAACCACTTGGGCCGGTAATTGCCGAAAAAGCCCTGTACCCGACGATAAGGGCGGGACGGGAGCAGGAGGAAACTGAATATGAAAAGCAAGACCTTTAACATCCGTTCAATGACGCAGCTTGCGCTGCTCACGGCGATCACGCTCGTGCTGGCGTATACGCCGATCGGCTATCTGCCGCTTGGGCCGTTCAATGTGTCCTTCCTGTCCGTGCCGGTGTGTATCGGCGCGGTGGTCATGGGGCCGGGAGTAGGAGCGTTCCTCGGGCTGGTGTTCGGCCTGACGAGCTTCGGTAACGCGCTGAGCGGCGGCTCGGTGATGGGCGTGGCACTGATGTCAGTCAGCCCGGTGGGCTATTTTGTGCAGTCGGTCGTGGGCCGCGTACTCATGGGCCTGTGCACGGGCCTGATCTTCCGCGCGGTGCGTAAGGTGGACAGGCGCGGGTTTGCCAGCTATGTGGTTGGCGCGGTCAGCGCACCGCTGCTCAACACCGTGTTCTATATGGGCCTGATGTGCCTGATCTTCTACAACTGCGAGTATGTGCAGAACCTGGTTGCCTCGACCGGCGCGGCGAACCCGATCCTGCTCGTGCTGGCGGTGGTCGGCGTGCAGGGTGTGATCGAGGTGCTGGTATGCGGCGTAATCGGTTCGGTCATCAGCAAGGCGGTTGATGCGGCGCTGGGGCGCCGTGCAGCGGAACGGCCGTCGTCCGTTCCGGCTGAGGCACTTGCGGAAGGTGCAAACGGTTACCTGCCGCATGCCGAACCGGCTGCGGCAGAGGAGCAGGAGGTCACGGTCGTGATGCCTGTGCCGGATAAAACGT
>DXFS01000042.1 GCA_019114345.1 Candidatus Agathobaculum pullistercoris
GCGATCCTGCACGACCTCAACCCCAAAGCGGTTGACCGGATGATGCAGACGCTCGAGCAGACCGGCCTGTTTGAGCTGGCGCCGTCCGTCATGTACGGCGGCGCGCTCAAAAACGTGGAGATCAACTGCAAAGGCGTACACAAAGGACAGGGACTCGCACAGCTGGCGGTCCAGCTCGGCATCGGTATGGATGAGGTCATGGCAATTGGCGACAGCGATAACGACCTGACCATGCTGCGCATGGCGGGGCTGGGCGTGGCGATGGCAAACGCTGCGCCGCATATCCGGGATGCTGCGGACGTATGCACGGGCAGCAACGCGGAGGACGGCGTGGCGCAGGCAGTTGAACGGTATATTTTGGAGGGAAACGCATGAAAAAGGTGGTTGCGATCGGCGAGCTGCTGATTGATTTTGTACCCCAGCAGAAGGGCTGTGCGCTCGATGAAGTAACGCACTTTGAGCGCGTGGCGGGTGGCGCACCTGCCAACGTGGCGGCGGCAATCGCGCGGCTGGGCGGGAACGCGGCGATGATCTCGCAGGTGGGCGAGGATGCGTTCGGCACGCACATCCTCAAGGTGCTGCGTGCGAACGGAGTCGACACATCTTATGTGTTCCGAACCGGACGCGCGAATACCGGCCTTGCCTTTGTTTCACTCGATGCGACTGGAAACCGTGAGTTTTCCTTTTTCCGCAACCCCTCGGCTGACCTGTTTCTGGAGGAAGGGCAGATCGCACCGGATATGTTCACGGAATGTGCAGCGTTGCATTTCTGCTCGGTCGATCTGGTGGACTGGCCGGTGCGCGCAGCGCACCGCAGGGCGGTCGCGCTGGCAAAGCAGGCCGGCGCGCTGATCTCGTTCGACCCGAACGTCCGCCTGCCGCTGTGGAGCAGCCCAACGGACTGTCAGGCGGCGATCCGGGAATTCCTGCCCTCGGCCGATCTGGTCAAGCTGTCGGACGACGAGGTGGAATTTGTGACCGGCTGCACGGACGAGCGCGCGGCGGCGGAAAAACTGTTCGGCATGGGCTGCCGCCTGCTGATCGTGACGCGCGGCGCGGCGGGCTCGGCGGCGTACACGCCTCATGCGGAGGGCTTTGCCGAAACCATCCGCGTGCCGGTGACCGACACGACCGGCGCAGGCGACTCGTTTATCGGCTCGTTCCTGTACCAGCTCACACGCGACGGCGTGGCCGCCGACGGGCTGGGCAAGCTCACCGAACAGCAGCTGACAGACTATCTGGTGTTCTCGGCGCAGTATGCCTCGCTGACCGTGCAGCATAAGGGAGCCGTCATGGCGACGATGGATGAACTCAGGCAGGCATATCCGGCTAAAAAGTAGTTAACCAGAATAAAAGGACCGCGTATGCGGTCCTTTTATTCTGGTTGAAAATCAGATGCTGAGCTCCTTCTTGAGCGCGTCGATCATTTCCTGGTATTCTTCGTCCTTCAGGATCACGGGCTCGGGATTGGTGATGGCAAAGCTGCCGCCGAACTCAAAACCGCCCTCATACTTCGGAACAATATGAAAATGCAGATGCGGGTTGGTGTCGCCGAACGAGCCGAGATTGAGCTTGGTGCAGCCCCACAGCTTTTTGATTGCGCCCGACGCTGCCGCAAGATCGGCCATATAGTCGTTGCGCTCCTGGTCGTCGCATTCACACAGCTCCTTCTTGTGGCTGCGCAGCGCCAGCGCGCAGCGGCCCTTGTGTGCCTGATCCTTGAACAGGTACAGCGTACCAGCCTTCATATCGCCAACCTTCATCATAATCGCTTCACGCGCTTCATTGTGCTCATCGCAGTAGAAACATCCCATTGCAAACCTCTCCTTTGCTGAATTCTGTATCTCCATTATACCGCTTGCTGCTGTCAATTTCCAGCATTATTTACAACAGCATACAAATTCGTATCCCATGCAGGGACATACGGATGGTGCCGCAGGTAAAGCCGGTAGTCCGGGCACAGCGTATGGATCAGCAGCGGCAGCTGAAAAAAGTCCTCGCTGCGATGGTAGGCTGCGATATTGAGCTTGGGGCGGTGCTGCCGGATCGTCTGTTCCGCACCTGCGATTGCCTCGCGTTCCGCACCCTCGACATCCATTTTGAGAAAGGTGCACGGCCGTCCGTCCAGCACACTGTCCAGCGCGCGCATCTGTGTCTCCCGGCCCTTTGCCGCAACACGGGATTGCCGCCCCGCCTGATCGGAGAAACGCAGCATGGTATCTTCGCACCATGCGCCCGCCTGCACCAGCCTGACCGTACCAGACAGGTTCTGCTCTGCCCAAGCAGACAGCTTGCGGAAACTGCGCCGGTCAGGTTCCAGTGCGGTGATGGATGCATACGTTCCGTGCGTATAGGAGAGCAGCTCGCGGATGGTGTCGCCGTTATATGCTCCGAGGTCAGCGAAATGTTCTGCACTGGTCGGGCGGAGTACAGTGTGGAAAACCTCGTCCTTGTCCGTCTCGCTCACTCGCAGATACTGCAGCCTGCCGGACAGCTTAAAGCGAACCGTGTCCATAAACACGCGCTGCGACTGGCTGTCCGCCAACAGGCTGTACGCCTGTTCAAGCTCCGCCTGATGTGCACATACGAAATCCGCGTCGAACACCGGGCCGGGCACGACGGGGACATCAGGTGCGACTACATCGAACCGCGCGTCCAGTGCATACATCTTTTCCAGCACTTCAGGACGCTGGCTCGCAAATGCGATCACAATGACAATGTCCTCGCCGTGCGCTTCCAGCACCTCGGACAGCTTTTTTACCCGGTAGCCTCGAAAGCTGTGCCCGCGGACGAATTCATCGCTCGCGAACACCTCCGCCGCCCGGATGCCGAGCGCGTCAAACCGGTTGAGAATCTTATCCGCGCCGTCCCCCATACCATACAGCACAATGGGGCGCATTTCCAGTTGCAGCCGTGTCCAGACCGGCTGCTCAAGCGTCATGAAATCCATGATAGCCTCCCTTTTTCATACAGCACATTATAACCGCACAACGCCCCCCTTGTAAAGCCCGGTATGCATGCGGGAACACATGGAAAAAACTTTTGTAAAGCACCAGATTTTGATTGCGGTTTGCCCAGCTGTACAGTATAATTTGTATATACCAACCAAAAAGGAGGCGGCCGGCTATGTCCAAGCCCAGCGGTATTCTGGAAATGAACCCGGAGCAGTACCGGGAGATTGATGGCGTTGTGTTCGACCTGGACAGCTTTGCAAAGCACTGCCAGCCGCCTGAAGAGCCTTCCCAATCCAAAGCGAAGGAACCTATTCCGAGCCCTGCAGGCATTCTTGCCATGGATCCGGAGAACTACCGCGAGATCGACGGCGTGGCCATGGATGCGGACAGCTATGAACGTCACAGCCAGCCCCCTGCCGGGGAAGAAAGCCCGCCTCCAGCCCAGAAAGAAGCAGCCCCCCAGCCGATGGGCGTTTTCGCAGTTGACCCGTATCCGGACGGCTGGTATCCTGCGGAGGACGGCCAGCCTCCGGTGCCGATCATGGGCGGCGCCCTGCCGCCGGTCGAAATCATGGAGGATGGCACACGTGTGGTCACCGTGATGCGAACGGTATTCCTGCACACCGGTTCCGGATCGGGTTCCGGGTCATATATGACCTCGTACACCACCTCCTACCGGACGAGCTACTTATCCTCCGGCTCGGGTTCGTATGTATTCGGTTCCTGCACCTACTTTGTAGGCGGCTACGGATTGGAGCTGGTCTGATGCTGCGCGCCTTTCATTCCAACTGGACACGGCCTTTTTTTGTCCGTAATCCCGGCGGGATATACGCGGTCGAACCGTTCGAGCTGCTGACCACCGCGCTCTCCGCGCTCGCGTGGCGGCGGGAAAACGGCCCGATCCGCATGATCTGTGACACCGAGGCTAAGCGGTATTACGAATCGCTCGGCCTTTGTTTTTTGTGGGACGAAGGGGTGCATTCTTTGCTGGACGCAGTCCCGCAGGATGTGAACGCCATGGCGTTCTGGGCTGCGGGAAAGCTATATGCGCTCTCCGCCATGCCCAGCCCCTGCGTGATGATCGATACCGACTTTATCTGCTGGAAGCCGCTTGCCCTGCTGGTGGACGGGCTGGACGCGGCCGCCATCCACCGCGAGGACATCATGCCGGATATTTATCCCGGCCCGGCATCGTTTACGCAGACACACGGCTTTGCCTTTTCCGCGTTCGACTGGTCGGTGCAGCCGCTCAACACGGCGCTTTCCTATTTCGGAAGTGACACCTTCCGACGGTATTATACGGATACTGCCATCCGCTTTATTCGCAGCTCTCCCAGCGCGGACGATGTGCTGACCTATATGGTCTTTGCCGAGCAGCGCCTGCTTGCCATGTGCGCTGAAAAAAAACAGGCGTGCGTTGCCGCATTTTCCGATCTGCCCGCCCTGTTCGGCGGTGGACAGAACGGATACTTCACCCATATCTGGGGCTTCAAGCAGCAGATGCGCGATGAACCCGTGCTTTATGATGATTTCTGCCGCCGTTGTGCCGCCCGCCTGCAGCGGGATTTTCCGGAAGCTGCGGAGCGCATTGCACACGTGCCTTCGCTTGCCCCATACTTCCATGATTAAGATGATGAAAAAGATGGCTTTATGCTACGCTTTCATACGGATAGATGCAGATTGAACGACAGGCAGGTAATATTTGCGTATGATCTGCTTGTTTAAGTGGGCTTTGGAAGAGGCAAAGGCTCACTAAAATTTTTAGGAGAAGGATAAAAACGAAACTGCTGCAGAGCGGATTGCTCTGCAGCGGTTTTGTTTTTTGGACAGTTTTGCATTTGATGCAGGAGGACAACAAATCCAGCCTTCTGTGTGCAGGCGGGCACTCCGGCCGTTTGGTGGGCAATGGGAACCGTTTGCAGAAAAAAGCGGGACAAACGCCGGAGGGTATGGTATTTTGGTCACAGAAGGGGGATGTGCATAAAAATCACCTTTGAACAGGCTTCCATCGAGTTGAAAGTCATCATCTGCGGTGCAGCGTATCCCGTGTTGGTCGGTATTTTGGCAGCATGCAGCGGTTTGTTATGCGATCATGATGACCCGCGTTTGGGTGGTGCGTCAATGGTGGGCTGCAGCAGATCAGCGGATCAATTTTATACAATAGTCTTCAGCCTGTCGAAAAAGTCCATCGCGCCGCAGCGCGCATAAAATAGAAAATTGCGGTAGTTCGCAATTTTCATAAAAAACCGCGACATGTGCGTGGTTTCGATCGAGAGGTTGTTCGAAAAACTATGTTTTTCGACAGCCTCAGCCTTGTAGTCTTCCTTCCTTGCTTGCTATCCTGTATTTACGATACTGCTCTACTGGTATTTTACCTGTGTTGCTTTTGTAGTGACAAAAGATATTCAAAACTGTATGCTGTAAACGATGGGCAAAAAGATAAAAGGACCGCGAATACGATCCTTTTAAATATGCCGCGAAAAGTCAGTCCGTATTCTCCGCCAGTCGGTAGCCCACACCCACCTCGGTAAACAGATACTCGGGTTCGGCAGGGTTTTTCTCGATCTTACGGCGGATGTTTGCCATATTGACGCGCAGGATCTGATTATTTCCACCCGCACGCGGCCCCCACAACTCCTTGATGATATAGTCATAGGTGAGCACCTTGCCCGCATATTTGCCGAGCAGCGCCACAATGCGGAACTCGCTGAGCGTCAGGTGGACGTTTTCGCCGCGCACCAGCACCTGATGCTTATTATAGTCGATCGTCAGTTCGCCGACTGTGTAAGTGCCGCGCTGCGCAATTTCGCCGCTTGGCGAAGTGGTGCGGGTATGACGGATTGCGGTGCGCACACGTGCGAGAAGCTCGGCTGTGCCGAAGGGCTTGGTCAGGTAATCGTCTGCGCCGAGGTCAAGCGCCTCGACCTTATCGCGCTCATGCGTGCGTGCAGATACCACAACCACCGGCAGGCTGGACCATTCGCGCAGACTGCGAAGGATATCAATACCGTCCATATCAGGCAGGCCGAGGTCAAGGATGACCAGGTCAGGACAGTGAGAGGAGATCATGGTCATGGCCTCGGTACCAGTCCGAGCCTGGAGCGGCTCATAACCGTTTGAGCTTAAAATAGTGGAAATAAAGTGCGCAATGCTCTTTTCATCTTCAACAATCAGCACCTTTTCCCGTATGTTCATAATTGTACAGACCCCTTTTCGGAAAGCGGCAGGCGGAAGGTGAACTCCGCGCCGCTGGATGGATTTTTTGCCTGCATGGTACCGCCGTGCGCACGGACGATCGCCATGCATACCGACAGTCCGAGCCCCATATTGCGCTTGCCATCCCCGGAGGGGGTTTCGCTGTGGCCAAGCGTGCCGTCGAACAAGCGCGGCAGTTCCTTGGGAGGGATACCGCAGCCGTTATCCCGCACGGAAAAGACTGCGTCCTGCCCTTCGCGGTGGACGGACAGGTTGATCTGAGAGGTTGTTTCCCCGTGGATCGCAGCGTTTTCAAGAAGGTTGCTCAGCACCTGTTCGATCAGGATCGCATCCATCGGTACGAGCAACAGCTCGTCCGGCACAGAGACGGCAACCCGGATGTGGGGGAAGCGTTTGCGGAACTTGCGCGCCGCCTCGCCGAGGATTTCCTCAGCAGCCTCCTCCTGCTTGGACAGCTGGCTGCTGGGGTCGCCCATGCGGGTGATGGACAGCAGGTTTTCCACCAGCCGGATCAGCCATTGCGCTTCCTCCCGCGCATCCTCCAGAAAGGCGCGTTTTTCCTCCTCGGAAAGACCGGGGGTTTCCAGGACAGCCGAGGTTGCGCCAACGATCGAGGTGAGCGGCGTGCGGATATCATGTGATACCGAACGCAGCAGGCTGGCGCGCACTTTTTCCTTTTCCCCCTCTGCGCGCAGCCGTTCCTGCTCTTTGATTTTAGTTGTCATTGTGCATGTCAGCAGGGAAGCACCTAACAGGGTCAGGAAGGTAAGCGGGTAGCCGGAAAGCGTAAAATTAAACGCCCAATAAGGATAGGTGAAAATATAGTTGATGGAAATAACGCTCAGTATGGAGGCGACCACGCCGAACAGATAGCCTGTGGTGAAACGCGAAATCAGCAGCACGGCAAGTACAAAAACCGGAGAGGCGAAGCCTTCGCTGGTATCCGCCATGCGCAGCAGGAAGCAAATCCCGACTGCGCAGGCCAAAATGCCTGCAGTGATGAAAAGGTCATGCAGGGAGAAGGGGAACAGCTGTTTTCGAATCTGCTGATGCCGCATGGGCAGACCTCCCGTAAAACAGAATAAAGGGCTTAATACAGCCCACATTATAGTATAACATAAAAGATGTTAACAAACTGTTAAGAAGTCGGCGGATCAGGAATTTGGTCCGGAGACATACGGCAAGGCATAGAAAAAGACAATATGTGGCCGAGAAAGACGGGCAGAGGGTCAGGATATAAAGAAACAGGTGACAATGCCCGGCAATCGTGGTATAATTTCAAGCATACGTAGAGCATTTGCCCGCCTATAGCCGGCGGACAAGTAAAAATCCGGCGCCTTGCCGCCGGCACAAAAGGAGAAGTTCCATTTGCTTTGGAGAAGCCTGATGAGCGGCGACCTGCGTTCCGCTTTTATTACGCTGGCGCTGTCGCTTCCGGCGATTGTGCTGTGCCTGTCCATCCACGAGGCAGCGCACGGCGGCGCGGCCTACCTGCTGGGTGACCGTACGGCGCATGACTCCGGCCGCCTGACGCTCTCGCCGCTGGCACATATTGACCCGGTCGGTTTTATTTGCCTGCTTCTGTTTGGCTTCGGCTGGGCGCGGCCGGTACCGGTCAATATTTCCAATTTTAAAAACCGTCGGACCGGCATGGCAGTGACCGCACTTGCAGGTCCCGCGGCGAATTTTGTTACCGCTTTTATTGCATATTGTCTTTATTTTGTGGTATGGATTTATGGCAACAGTGTGTTCATGCAAGTGTTGGGTGAATTTCTGGCGATTGTGGCGAGCATGTCTGTCGGCCTCGGCGTATTTAATCTGATCCCAGTGCATCCGCTGGACGGTTCGCGCGTGCTGGATGCTTATCTGCCGTTTTCCTGGTCACTCAAGTTGCAGCGGTATCAGCCGGTCATTATCCTGTTGTTCATCTTTGCTCTGTGGCGGGGCTGGCTGGATATCGTCATGATGCGTGTGAGCAATATTATCCTCGGCTGGGCGGCGCAGCTGATGAGCATGCTGCTGTAAGGTGAAACATGGAATTTCATCTGGAACACTTTGACGGGCCGCTCGATCTGCTGCTGCACCTGATCGCGAAAAACAAGGTCAGCATTTACGACATCCCGATTGTGGAAATCCTCGACCAGTATATGGAGGTGCTCCACGCCGCCGAGGCCATGGATCTGGATGTAGCAGGCGACTTTGTGGCAATGGCCGCGCAGCTGGTTTATATCAAGTCTAAAATGCTGCTGCCGCGCCATGAAGAGGAGGAGGAAGAGGATCCGCGCACCAGTCTGGTCGAAATGCTGCTGGAGTATCAGCGGCTCAAGGAAGCGGCCGGGTATTTTCGCGAAAAAGGTGAGGCAGGACGCGACATTTTTGTCCGTCAGCCGGAGAACCTGGGCGGAGCTCCGAAGGAGTACCGGCAGTCGGTAAACGATCTGCTGCGCGCAGCGAACACCCTGCTGCGCCGGGCGCAGCGACGTGTGCCGCCGCCGGCAAGTGCATTTTCCGGCATTGTCGGACGCGAGCCCGTACCGGTAGAAGGGCGGATCACGGCGATCCTGCGTCGGTTCATCCACCATATCCGCCTGCCGTTCAAGCGGCTGTTTGATGATGCCAAAAGCCGCTCAGAGATCGTGGCAACCTTTCTGGCGGTGCTCGAGCTGTCCAAGACCCATCGCATCCGGCTGGAAGGCGAGGGAGACGATGTTGAATTGACCCTGACAGGGGATAAAGGAGAGAACGCAGAATGACCGAACTCGAGGCAGGGCTGGAGGCCGTGCTTTTCGCCGCGGGCGATGCGGTGCCGGTCGACCGGCTGGCCGCCGCGCTCGAGACCTCGCGCGGCGCGCTGCTCGAGGCGGCGGCTGCGCTGGAAAACCTGTATGACTTTGAAAACCGCGGCATCATGCTGTTGCGGCTGGAGGACAAGCTGCAGCTGTGCTCGCGGCCGCTGTACGCGGACGCAGCACGACGCGTGACCGAGTCGCGCCGGCCGCCCTCGCTGTCCCCGGCCGCACTCGAGGTACTGACAATCGTGGCCTACCGTCAGCCGGTGACGCGCGCGTTCATTGACCAGCTGCGCGGCGTGGATTCCGGAGGTACGGTAGCGGGCCTGATGGAAAAGGGCCTGATCGAGGAGGCGGGGCGCATGGATGTGCCCGGCCGCCCGATCCTCTACCGCACGACCGAGCTGTTCCTGCGTACGTTTGCCATCAGCAGCCTGAGCGAGCTGCCTGCCCTGCCCACGCTGGGGGAGAGCGAACAGGTGCAGCTTGAGTTGGACACATCCGCGCAGGATGCGGGTGGTGGACAGCTGTCAATCGGCGATACGCCGGACAGCACTGCAGAGGAAACGGGGTGAACCGGGGATGACCGTACTCCTCTGGTTCCTGACGGTGCTGCTGGCATTTGCTTTGCTGGTGCTGTTTTTCGGGCTGTTCCTGCTCTGGGTGCGCGCAGGTGTGGAGGCCGTGGGCGTAAACGGCGAGGTCAGCGTGGAGCTGCGCTACGGCGCACTGCATATTCCGGTCTGGCCGCGGCCCAAACACCTCAAGCGCCCGGTACCCAAACCCAAAGAGCCTGCGCCAGCAAAACCGAAAAGGACGCGGAAAAAACCAAAATACCGCTATTCCCTTAATCGGCAGGAGCTGGATTTCGGTGAACTTGCCGCACTGGCGCTCACCCTGCTGGATGAAATGGCGGATACGCTGCGCATCAGCCGACTGCGCGTGCGCGTGCTGATCGGCACGGACGACGCGGCACAGACCGGCATGCTGCTCGGCGGGGCTGCTGCCTTCACGGGCATGACTGTACCGTTTTTGGAGAATACTTTTGATATGCAGGATTACCATGTCGATGTGGACGCAGACTTTGAGGCGGATCACACCGAGTGGGCGTTTACCGTATTCTGTTCGCTGCGTATGCTGCGGCTGCTGATCGTGCTGCTGCGGCACCGCAGGGAATTACACAGCCTGTATAAACGACTGATCAAGAAAGAAGAGGCGATAGAACATGAGTGAGCATCCCATCAGCAATTTGATGACCGAGACCATGGCCAAGATCAAGGAAATGGTGGACGTCAACACCATCATCGGTACGCCGATCACCACGGCGGACGGTACGACCGTTATCCCTGTCTCCAAAGTGACGTTCGGCTTTGCGTCCGGCGGCAGCGATTTTGCGCCCAAGCACATGCCGCAGGGTGCGCCGCTGGCTTTTGGCGGCGGCGGTGGAGCAGGCGTGACCGTATCGCCTGTCTGCTTTCTGATCATCACCCGTGACGGGAGCGCGAGCATCCTGGGCGTCAATGCACAGGCTTCGACCACGGTCGACCGTCTGGTCGAGATGATCCCGGGCGCGATTAACAAGGTTTCCAGCTTTATGGAGGGCTACAAGGGAAAGGCAGCGCCTTCCGCCCCGCAGGAGCCGGCAACCGACGAATAATGCCGCTTCTCCCCGCAAAACCTACTCGCATGCTGCTGAGTAGGTTTTGTTATGCGGGGAGAGATGCAAGCGGTGAAAAAGATAATATGCGCGCTGCTGCTGACGGTGCTGTGCATGCCGGTATCCGGTGCGCTCAGCGCGCGCAGCGCGGTGGTGATGGACGCAGACACAGGCGAGGTGCTGTTTTCGTACAACGCGGATGAGCGCCTGCCCATGGCCTCGACCACCAAGATCATGACGGCGCTGGTCGCGCTGGGCGAGGGCAACCTCGACCGGACCTATACGGCCAAGGCGGAGTATGCGCAGGTCGAAGGCTCGTCCATGTATCTGCAGGAGGGGGAGACGCTCACCCTGCGTGATACGCTGTACGGCTTGATGCTGTCCTCCGGCAACGACGCCGCGGTCGCGATCGCGGGCGAGTGCGGCGGATACGATGCGTTCATTCAAAAGATGAACGACAAGGCGGCTGAGCTCGGGCTGACAGATACGCACTTTGCAAATCCCAACGGCCTGCCGGCGGACGACCATTACACAACGGCGCATGAACTGGCTATAATCACAGCCGCGGCGCTGCGCGACCCGGTGTTCCGGCAGATCGTATCCACGCAGAGCTATACCGTGGGGGCGCGCACGCTCACCAATCACAACCGTCTGCTCAGCTCTTATGAGGGGGCGATCGGCGTCAAGACCGGATATACGCGGGCCGCAGGACGCTGCCTGGTATCGGCAGCCGAGCGGAACGGGCGCACGCTGCTCGCGGTCACACTGAATGATGCGGACGACTGGAACGACCACGCCGCGCTGCTCGACGAGGGCTTTGCGCAGTACGAGCCGGTCATGCTGCACGAGGCGGGCGACGAAATCACGACGCTGCGCGTGTTCGGCGGCGACGTGGACAGCGTGCCGCTGGTCGCACAGAACACCGTGACCGCCTACCTTCTGCCCGGCGAGCGGGAGAAAATACAGGCCGTGCGGTACGGCGACAAGATCTGCTATGCGCCCGTGGTGCAGACCGCGCATGCAGGGCAGATCGAATACCGGCTCGGCGATGCGGTGCTTGCACGCGACACCCTGGTGTACGGCGGCGCGGCGCTGCTGCCGCCCGAGGAAAAAAGCCTGCCCGAGCGCATCCTGGAGCGGATCTTCGGGACGGATTGACAACAAGGAGAGGACAATTTTGGAGGAAAGACTGCAGAAGATCCTCGCGCAGGCCGGGCTTTGCTCGCGGCGCGAGGCAGAAAAATGGATCCTGGATGGCCGGGTCACGGTCAACGGTCATGCGGCTTCGCTCGGCGACCGGGCGGACAGCCGCCGCGACCATATCATGATCGACGGCAAGCCGGTCGGCATGTCGGAGGAGAAAAAATACCTGATGCTCTATAAGCCGCGCGGCTATGTGACCACGCTCAAGGACGAGCGCGGCCGCAAAACGGTTGCGGATCTGGTACGCGGCTGCGGGGCGCGCGTGGTGCCGGTCGGCCGGCTGGACTACAACTCCGAGGGGCTGCTGCTGCTCACGAACGACGGCGAACTGGTCAACGCACTGACGCATCCGCGGCATGAAGTGGAGAAGCACTACGAGGTGCGCGTGCGCGGACGGCTGGATAACATCCCGCGCCTGTCCGGGACGATGGAAATCGATGGATATGCAATCCGTCCGGCGGATGTGGTCATTTTGGAGCAGGATGAGCAGAGCGCCAAGCTGCGCCTGACCATCCACGAGGGACGCAACCGCCAGATCCGCAAAATGTGCGAGCAATGCGGGCTGGAGGTGCGCCGGCTCAAGCGCGTGGCAGTCGGCACGCTGCAGCTTGACCCGGCTCTGAAGAGCGGCGCATGGCGCGAGCTGACTGCGGACGAGGTCGCATACCTGCAGGGAATTGCTGCAAATTTGCAGGATTGATGCAAAACATCTTGCATTTTTGCGCAAAACCTCTTACAATAGAAGCGGCAAAATGCAGGCATGCAGGAGAGACAGAACATGAACGATCTGATCAACAGGATACAGAGCGATCTGCCCGGCTTTTCCAAAGGGCAGAAGCAGATCGCGCGTTTTATACTTGAGCATTATGACAAGGCGGCGTTTATGACCGCCAGCCGTCTGGGGCAGACGGTGGGCGTGAGTGAATCCACGGTCGTGCGCTTTGCGACCGAACTGGGCTACGACGGCTACCCGCACCTGCAGCGCGCGCTGCAAGAGATGATCCGCAATAAGCTGACCTCGGTACAGCGCATGGAGGTGTCGAGCGACCGCATGGGCGGCAGGGACGTGCTGCAGACCGTTCTGCACGCGGACATGGACATGATCCGCATGACGCTCGACGAGATCGACCGCGACGCCTTCCAGGGCGCGGTGGACGCGCTGACCGGCGCCAGACGCATTTACATCCTGGGCGTGCGCTCCTCAAGCGCGCTGTCCAACTTCCTGGGCTTCTACTTCAACCTTTTGTTTGAAAATGTGACGCTGGTGCGCACCAACAGTGCCAGCGAGATATTCGAGCAGGTGCTGCGTATCGGGCCGGGTGACGTGTTGTTCGGCGTCAGCTTTCCGCGCTATTCCAAGCGCACGCTGAGCGCCATGCAATATGCGCGCGACCGCGGAGCGCGCGTCATCGCGCTGACCGATTCACACCTGTCGCCGCTCGCGCGCGTGGCTGACCATCTGCTGATTGCGCGCAGCGATATGGCGAGCTTTGTTGATTCGCTTGTCGCGCCGCTGAGTGTGGTTAATGCACTGATCGTCGCGGTCGGCATGAGCCGCCGGGAGGAGATCGAACAGACCTTCAACAAGCTCGAGCGCATCTGGGCGGAATATGACGTATATGAGAAAGCGGAGGACGACAACAGTTGAACATCATTGTGATCGGCGGCGGCGCAGCCGGGCTGATGGCCGCAGGAACCGCGGCGGAAAACGGCGCACAGGTCACGCTGCTGGAGACGAATGAAAAGGTCGGCCGCAAGCTGTTCATCACGGGCAAGGGGCGTTGCAACGTGTGCAACAATTGCGATACGCAGGGTGTGCTGCAGAATGTGCCGGTCAACCCGCGGTTTTTATATTCTGCGCTGGGCTGCTTTTCCCCCGCGGACGTGATGGCGTTTTTCGAAAGCCGCGGCGTGCCGCTCAAAACCGAGCGGGGAAACCGCGTGTTTCCGGTTTCGGACAAGTCGGCAGATATTATTGACGCGCTTTTTACCTGGATCAAACATACGGGTGTTAAGATAGTGCATGAGACCGCGGAAGAACTCGAACTGGCAGACGGCCGCGTGACCGGCGTGCGCGCGGGCGGCAGGGTATGGACGGCGGACCGCGTGATCGTGGCCACCGGCGGGGTCTCCTACCCACAGACCGGCTCGACCGGGGACGGCTACCGCTTCGCCAAACAGGCGGGACATGCGATTGTGCCGCCGAACGGCTCGCTCGTGCCGCTGGTGACCCCGGGCGGCTGTGAAGCGCTCATGGGCCTGAGCCTGCGCAACGTGCAGGTGACCGTATTCGAGAACAACAAAAAGATCTGGTCGGATTTCGGCGAGATGCTGTTTACCCACTTCGGCCTGTCCGGACCGCTCATCCTGTCCGCGTCCGCGCATATGCGGCACTTCGGCAGCAAGGGCTACCACATCGAGATCGACCTCAAGCCCGCGCTGGACGAAAAAACGCTGGACAAGCGTCTGCTGAGCGACTTCGACCAGCATAAAAACAGTGATTTCATCAATGCGCTGGGCGGTTTGCTGCCGCGCAAGATTATTCCGGAGGTCATCCGCCTGTCCGGGATCGACCCGCGCGCCAAAGTCAACGGTATTACAAAGGCACAGCGTGCGGCGCTGTTGCATACGCTCAAGCATTTCCTCGTCGTCGTGTCGGGCAAGCGCCCGGTGGCCGAGGCGATCGTCACCACGGGCGGCGTTGTGGTAAAGGAGGTCAATCCCAAGACGATGGCATCGAAAAAGTGCTCCGGACTGTATTTTGCAGGCGAAGTGCTCGACGTGGACGCCTATACAGGCGGTTTTAATTTACAGATCGCGTGGTCGACCGGCCGGCTGGCCGGGCTGTCGGCGGCGCAGCAGGAGGAAGGATAATGGGTTACATTTCGGTTGCCATAGACGGACCCTCGGGCGCGGGCAAGTCCACGGTGGCGCGCGCGGCCGCGGCGCGGCTGGGCTACGTCTATGTGGATACAGGCGCGATGTACCGCGCGATCGGCCTTGCGGTGTGCCGCAGGGGGATTTCCGGCGAGGATGCGGACGGCATTGCCGCCGTGCTGCCGGAGATCGACATCAGGCTTGCCTATCAGGACGGCGCGCAGCATGTGCTGCTGAACGGGGAGGACGTGTCGGACGCCATACGCACGCCCGAGATCGCGTACTATGCGTCCAAGGTGTCGGCTGTACCTGCGGTGCGGCAGTTTCTGCTGGAGGCCCAGCGGGATATGGCGAAAAAGGGCAATATCCTGATGGACGGGCGCGACATTGGTACGGTCATCCTGCCGGACGCGCCGGTCAAGATATTCCTGACCGCCTCGGCGGAGACACGTGCAGAGCGCCGGTATCTCGAACTGATCGGGAAAGGACAGCAGGTGACACGCGAGAGCGTGCTGCACGATGTGGTCGAACGTGACCGGCAGGATATGTCGCGCGCGGTGGCACCGCTCAAACAGGCAGAGGATGCTGTGCTGCTTGATACGAGCAAGATGACGCTCGACGAGAGCATTGAGGCCGTGCTGCAAATCATTCGAAAAAAGATAGAGGATTAAACAAATGAAGGTAAAATTCCATCGCTGGTTCCAGTGGATCGCTGTGCCGTTTGTGGCGCTGGCGTTCCATATCTATTTCGGCTACAAGGTGGTCGGGCGGGAGAATATCCCTGCAGGCGGCTGCGTTGTCTGCCCCAACCACATCCAGCTGTCCGACCCGCCGTTTGCGGCGGTTGCCCTCAGCCACCGTACCCCGCTGCGCCTGATGGCGAAAAAAGAGCTGTTCCATAAAAACAAAATATTTACCTGGCTGATTGCCGCGCTCGGCGCGTTTCCGATCGACCGGGAAGGGGCAGATATCACCGCGATCAAGACTGCGCTGGGCTGCGTGCGCGCCGGTCAGAAGCTGATTATTTTCCCGCAGGGCACACGCGGCGCGGCCGAAGGCGAAACCAAGAAGGGTGCCGCCATGCTGGCGGTCAAGACGCGCGCTCCTGTCCTGCCGATGTACATCACAGAGGGCAAGGGCTTCCGCTGCAAGGCGACGGTGGTGATCGGCAAGCCGTTCCAGCCTGATCCAAAGGAGAAGGACTACGGCGTGATTGCAGACGATATTTTGAAGCGGATCTATGCCCTTAAGGAGCAGGTATGAGTGTAACAGTAGCCAAGACGGCCGGGTTCTGCTTCGGTGTGCGGCGCGCAGTCGAGCTGGCTGAACAGCAGGCAGAGGAAAACGGCACAATCTGGGCCTACGGCGAGATTATTCATAATATGCACGAGATCCGGCGGCTGGAAAGCTGCGGCGTGCGTACCGCCCACACGCTGGACGAGATCCCGGACGGAGCGCGGGTGCTGATCCGCGCGCATGGCGTGCCGCGCGCGGTTTACCGCACACTGGCCGACAAGGGGTGCAGGATTTTCGATGCGACCTGCCCGTTTGTGCAGAAGATCCACCGGATCGCGGCCGAAGAAAGCCAAAATGGGCGGCTGGTCGTCATCCTAGGCAGCGCAGGGCATCCGGAAGTCGTAGGCATCCAGGGATGGTGCGCAGACTCGGTCGTGATCGATGGTGAAGAGCAGGCCGCGGCCTTTGCCGGCCGTCCGGAGAACAAGGACAGGCCGCTTTCCATCGTCGCCCAGACCACGGTCAATCGGGCAATTTGGAATATTTCTGTCGGTCTGATAAAAAAAAGGTGTACAAACCTCAAAATTTTTGATACAATATGTAAAGCGACGGATGAGCGACAGTCGGAAGCTCGTCTGCTTGCCGGTGCGTCGGATCAGATGATCGTGATCGGCGACAAAAAAAGCTCCAACACCAAGCGGCTTTATGAGATCAGCCGTTCGCTGTGCAGCAATGTGCTTTATATCGAGGACGCCACAGAGCTTACGACGCAGGGGCTCTGCCGGGATGGGCGCGTCGGGATCACAGCAGGGGCATCAACACCGGCATGGATAATTAAGGAGGTCAGTAACATGATGAGCGAAGAAACCAAGATTGAAAATGGTGAGGACTTTGCGGCAATGCTCGAGGAGTCCTTCAAAACTTTAAATACAGGAGAAAAAGTCACCGGTACCGTTGTCGCAGTGTCCTCGACCGACGTACAGGTCGACCTGGGCGTTAAGCACACTGCGTATATCCCGCTCGGCGAACTGTCGGATGACCCGAACTACGACGTAGCGGCCAACATCCATCCGGGCGATGAGATCGAGGCTGTTGTCGTGCGCGTCAACGACGGCGAGGGCACCGTTACCCTGTCCAAGAAGCGCGTTGACCAGCTCAAGGGCTGGGAGACCATTGAAAAGGCTTATGAGGAGCACACGGTGGTCGAGGGCACGATCGTCGAGGAGAACCGCGGCGGCGTTGTCGCGACCGCATTCGGCGTACGCGTCTTTATCCCGGCCAGCCAGACCGGCGTACCGAAGGATCAGCCGATGAGCCAGCTGGTTAAGACCGTTCAGTCCTTCTATATTACCGAGATCAACCGTCAGCGCAAGCGTGTGGTTGGCTCGATCCGCCAGATCCAGCAGGAAGCCCGCAAGGCTGCTGCGGAGAAGATCTGGAGCACCATCGAGGTCGGCAACGAGTACGAGGGCACGGTCAAGTCCCTGACCTCCTACGGCGCGTTTGTTGACATCGGCGGCGTGGACGGCATGGTCCATATCTCCGAGCTGTCCTGGGGCCGTATCAAGCACCCGTCTGAGGTCGTCAATGTCGGCGACAAGGTCAAGGTGTTCGTCATCGGCCTGGATAAGGAAAACAAGAAGATCTCCCTCGGCTACAAGCGCGAGGAGGACAATCCGTGGAACATCTTCAAGTCCAAGTACAGCGTGGGCGACACCGCTGAGGTCAAGATCCTTAAGTTCATGCCCTTCGGCGCGTTTGCTGAGATCGTTCCGGGTGTGGACGGCCTGATCCATATCTCCCAGATCGCGGATCACCGCATCGCCAAGCCCGAGGATGTGCTCGAGGTCGGCCAGCAGGTAGACGCCAAGATCATTGATATCAACGACGAGAAGAAAAAGGTCTCCCTGTCCATCCGTGCGCTTCTGATGGCGGACGAGGACTACGATGAGGAGTAATCCTCCCATTCGTTTTTGCTGAAAACAAAAAGAAGCATCCGTAAGGATGCTTCTTTTTTGCGTTCCGGCCGCGTATAATGGCTCGAAGGGGGCAGTTGTATGCACCGGTACAGGAAACGGAACCAGGGGCGGCGCATGCTGCTCCTGCTTTTTCTGGCAATAGCAGGCATTTCCATAGCTGCAGCCTCAAGGCAAATGCATCGTGTATTCATGGAGTACGCCGCGAATGTGTGCGAGGACAGCGCGATACAGGAGATCAACAACTTGATGCAGGACGAGGTCTTTTCCGATCCGGAGACTTACGAAAATATGGTCATTCTTGAGCGCGATAGCGAAAACCATGTGACCGCCCTGCGCACGGATGTGATCGCAATCGGCCAAATCAAAGCAAAATTGGTCAACGGTCTGTTCGACCGGCTGGAAGATCTGGAGCAGACCACGATCGAAGTGCCGTTGGGTTCAGTGTTTGCCCCGCATTTTATGAGCGGCATGGGACCTGTGGTCGATATCGGTATGGCGGGACTGACGCAGATGGAGGCGGAGTTTGTCAGTGCCTTCACATCTGCAGGTATCAACCAGACCCGGCACAATATTATCATAGAGATCCACGCGGGCTTCCGCATCCTGACGCCGTTCGGCGGGGAGGACCGCGAGATCGTCAGCAGCTATCCGGTGACCGACACGGTGATCGTCGGCACGGTGCCCGAGCGATATACCTATATCGATGATCTGGGCACAGGGTTGCTGGGGAAGATCAGCGACTACACAGCCTCGGACGGGGCCTGAACGCCGCCGCACCGGGCATTGTCGAAGCGCGCGGTCTGTGTTATAATATACAGGAATGTGGCTGCATGGACGGTGCAGACCGGGAGAGGAGAACAAAGATGGGAAAAGCGATCAAGAAATCCATGATGTTTTTTGTGATGACGCTGTTGCTGTGCACGGCAGGGGGATACAGCTTTCAAAGAGGCAATGCGCTGACAGGCGTGATCTGGACGTTCCTCGGCCTGTGCTTCTTGTTTTTTGGCGTTGTGAACACCTATCAGACATGGAAGGACGGCAAAAATTGATTGCAGATACAGCATGGGATAGACAAACTCCTGTAGACCGGAGGAAATAATGCTTTCTAAACTGCGGAAAATTTGGTATACTATATGCTGTATTGGATTTTAGAAGGGATGCTTGCATGGACGCACGCGAACAGATCATTACACTGCGCGAAAAGCTGCGGTATCATAACGATAAATACTATAACCAGGATTCGCCGGAGATCTCGGACTACGAGTATGACATGATGCAGCGCGAGCTGCGCGAGCTTGAAGCGGAGCACCCGGAATACGCGGATGCGGATTCCCCGACCCAGCGGGTTGGTGGTACGGCGTCCGGCCGGTTCGCCAAGGTAACGCACGCTTATCCGCTCGAAAGCCTGCAGGATGTATTTTCGTTCGACGAGCTTTCCGAGTTCTACACCCGCGTCGAGGGCGCGGTGGGGCAGGCGGAATACGTGGTCGAATACAAGATCGACGGCCTTTCGGTCGCGCTTGAGTATGAGAACGGCGAATTTGTCCGCGGCGCGACGCGCGGCGACGGACAGGTCGGCGAGGACGTGACCGCCAACCTCAAGACCATCAAGGATATCCCGCACAAGCTGGAAAACGCGCCGCCGCATTTGATCGTGCGCGGCGAGGTGTATATGAAGAAATCCGTGTTCGATGCGCTCAACGCAGAGCTGGAGCTGCACGAAAAGCCGCTGCTCGCCAACCCGCGTAATGCGGCCGCAGGCTCGCTGCGGCAAAAGGACAGCAAAATTACCAAACAGCGTAAGCTGTCCATCTTCTGCTTCAACATCCAGAACGCGGACGAGCTGCCGATCACGAGCCACACCGCGTCGCTTGACTACCTGAAGCAGCTCGGCTTTCCGGTCAGCCCGCGGTATCCGGTGTATACCGATCCCGCGGACGTGCAGCGCGAGATCGAGAACATGGGCGAGACGCGCGGCGAGCTGGATTTCGACATCGACGGCGCGGTCGTCAAGGTCAATTCGTTCGCGCAGCGCGAAACGCTCGGCTCGACGGCCAAGTTCCCGCGCTGGGCGGCGGCGTACAAATACCCGCCCGAGGTCAAGCAGACGCTTTTAAAGGATATCATTATCTCGGTCGGCCGCACAGGCGTGCTGACGCCCAATGCGGTGCTCGAGCCGGTGCGGCTCGCGGGTACGACGGTTTCCCGCGCGACGCTGCACAACCGCGACTTTATCCGTCAGCTGGATGTACGTGTGGGCGACACGGTATCCGTGCGCAAGGCGGGCGAGATCATTCCGGAGATCATTGGCGTGGACATGGACAAGCGCCCGGCTGGCGCACAGCCTTATGAAATGCCCAGGTTCTGTCCGGTATGCGGCGCGCCGGTGTTCGACGATGAGGAAGAAGCCGCGATCCGCTGCACGGGCACGGCGTGTCCAGCGCAGCTGCTGCGCAACCTGATGCACTTCGCCTCGCGCGACGCGATGGATATCGACGGCTGCGGCGAGG
The DNA here is from genome assembly GCA_019114345.1 of Candidatus Agathobaculum pullistercoris. GTDB lineage: Bacteria > Bacillota > Clostridia > Oscillospirales > Butyricicoccaceae > Agathobaculum > Agathobaculum pullistercoris. The sequence goes on from DXFS01000042.1 coordinate 20,422, forward strand.
GCAACCTGCAAAAGCTGATCGACGCGGGGCTGGTGCGGTCCGCCGCGGATCTGTATGACCTGACGGTCGAGCAGCTGCTGCCGCTCGGCAAAAAGGTGGACACCTGGGCCAATAATCTGGTACGCAGCATCGAGGCGAGCAAGACCCGCGACCTGTCGCGGCTGCTGTTTGCCTTCGGCATCAGGCACGTCGGCCAGAAGGCGGGCAAAATCCTGTCCGACCATTTCGGCAGCCTGGATGCGCTGCTCGCGGCTTCAGTCGAGGAGATGACTGAAATCCGCGATATCGGCCAGACCACGGCAGAGAGCATCGCCGCGTGGCGCGCGCTCGACCAGTCCAGGGAGCTGATCGAAAAGCTGCGCGCGGCGGGCGTCAACTTCATCGGGGAAAAGACGGCCAAGAGCGACCTACTCTCAGGTAAGACCATCGTTGCGACCGGCAGCCTTACGCTGTACACCCGCAAGGAGATCAATGACTTGATCGAAAGCCTCGGCGGCAAGGCGGCGGGCTCGGTCTCCAAAAAGACAAGCTATGTGGTGGCCGGAGAAAACGCCGGGAGCAAGCTGCAAAAAGCGGCGGAGCTCGGCATCCCGGTCTTAACAGAAGAAGAATTTAAAAAAATGATACAGCAGGAGGAACTTTGACATGGCAATTTCGCGAAAAGAAATTGAACACATCGCGTCCCTTGCGCGTCTGGATTCGACGGGCGGCATTTTT
>DXFS01000043.1 GCA_019114345.1 Candidatus Agathobaculum pullistercoris
CACTATATGAACAAGCCCCTCAACTGGGCGGCGCTCGGCAGCCTGGTTGCCACCACTGTTGTCTGCGAGGTCCCCTTCCTCGCCAATGCATTCGGCTTTACCAGCGTCAGCCTGCATGAGTATCTGATCGCACTTGTGTTTGCGATCAGCGTCATCCCCATTGTGGAGATCGTCAAGCTGATTCAGCGTTCCCTTGCAAAGAACCGGGCCTGAGACGGGAATATCCCGCTGCCTGGCTGCCGGTTTGCAGAGCAGGGCTGTCCCTGTATAGATCCTGCCAAACGGGAAACCACAGGGGACCCGGCTGATGAGGAAACCTGGATAGACCGGGGCGTCAAACCCCGGTTTATCCAGTTTTTTTCTCATGATCCGCAAGGGAACCGGCCATTTTCCTGTTGCAAAAGGCGCGGGGATCGGTTATAATAAATAACCGTCTGAGATAAGGCAGACGTTACTTCCAGATATAGAATTGACAGTTCGAGACCATCCTGTCGTAAAACAAAACTAGGGACAACAAAAAGAACAGATTGCAGGCATTGCCGCATCCCGGCGCATCCGCGCGCGGGCTGCACGACCCCTGCGCAAACAAACGTTGTTGACATCCCCGGTCTCGCCCAGACGCCGGGGACTTTCTATTTTGGAGGTGAACGAATATGGATCATGCAAATCATATGAGCCGCTTGCAGAAAATGACCTTTTCCGCTATGGTAATGGCGATTTACATCGTCGTGCTCAGCATCACGTCGGGCTTTTCCTTCGGTGCGTACCAGATCCGCATCGCGACCAGCCTGTATGCGCTTGCATATCTGTTCCCGTTCCTGGTTGTACCTCTTGGTCTCGCCAATTTTATATCCAATATGCTGTTCGGCGGTTTCGGCATCGTAGATATGCTGGGCGGCTGCATCGTCGGCATGGTTGCCGCGGCCTGCATCGTCCTGATCCGCCGGAAAAACTGGAACCGTATGCTGATCGCGGTGCCGATCGTGCTGGTGCCGGGGCTGGGAGTGGCGACCTATCTGTCTTACTTTCTGGCGATGCCCTATCCGCTGATGGCGCTCAACCTGTGCATCGGCCAGCTGATCCCGTCCATTGTGGGCGTGGTGCTGGTGCGGGTGCTCGAGCGCGTGTGGCGTCCGTCCGCCGTGGCAGGGCAGGGCAAAAACAGCATCTGAACCAACCTACCGGAGGGGCGCGCTGCTTCCTCCGGCAAAAATATATGATACGATAAGGAGCGATCGACATGAGCGGACGAGCCAAAGAAGAACTGGAAGGGGTTTCCCTGCTGGGCAACCAGAAAGTATCCTATCCGACCGATTACGCCCCGGAAATGCTGGAGACCTTCCCCAACAAGCATCCGGAAAACGATTACTTTGTCAAATTCAACTGCCCGGAGTTCACCAGCCTGTGCCCGATGACCGGCCAGCCGGACTTTGCAACCATCTACATCTCTTATGTGCCGGGCGAGCGCATGGTGGAGAGCAAGTCGCTCAAGCTGTACCTGTTCAGCTTCCGCAACCACGGCGACTTCCATGAGGACTGCGTCAACATCATTATGAAGGACCTGATCCGCCTGATGGATCCCAAGTACATCGAGGTGTGGGGCAAGTTCACCCCGCGCGGCGGCATCTCCATTGACCCGTACTGCAACTACGGCAAGAAGGGGACAAAGTGGGAGCAGGTCGCGTTTGAGCGCCTGACCCACCACGACCTGTATCCGGAAAAAGTGGACAACCGATAAGGAGGTCGGAACGATGGCACAAAAAGCGATGGTGCTGTTCAGCGGCGGCGTGGACAGCACGACCTGCCTCGGCCTTGCGATCGAGAAATACGGCAAAGAAAACGTGATCCCGCTGTCCATCCACTACGGACAGAAGCATGATAAAGAGGTGCAGGCCGCGGAGCGCATCCTCGCGCACTACGGCATCCAAGGCATGGAGCTCGACCTGACCCCAGTCTTTGCACACAGCAACTGCTCGCTGCTGACCCATTCGGATGAGGATATCCCGGAGGCCTCTTATGCCGAGCAGCTCGCGGGCGGGGACGGCGCACCGGTCTCGACCTATGTCCCGTTCCGCAACGGGCTGTTCCTGTCCTGCGCGGCGAGCATGGCGCTGTCGATGGACTGCTGCTGCATCTACTACGGCGCGCACCGGGACGATGCGGCAGGCGCGGCCTATCCGGACTGCAGCGAGGATTTTTTCCAGAGCATGGACCGCGCGGTGTATGAGGGCAGCGGCAAGGCGCTGCACATTGAAGCACCATTCATCGATAAAAACAAGGCGCAGGTCGTGGCCGAGGGGCTGCGGCTCGGTGTACCGTATGAGCTGACGTGGAGCTGTTACCAGGGAGGGAACAAGCCCTGCGGCGTGTGCGGCACCTGCATTGACCGCCGAAAGGCGTTCGAGGCCAACGGGGTCAAGGATCCGGCGGAGGACTGACCCGGAAAGCGGTATGCACCGGCCGGGCAGAGCGCATAAAGCAGAAGAGCCGTATCGCGCCAAATGGATTGATATGGCCAAAAGCCATGCCCGAAAGCATTCAGGGCATGGCTTTTTATGTATGCTGAGGACGCAGGGCATTTGTCTGACATGACAAACAAATATCGGTGTTTTTGTCACTATTTCTGATTGAGATTGGATGGAAAATAATATATTATTACAAAAAGGGGGGAAACATCATGCGGAGCAAATGTCTGGGCGCGCTGTCCGCCGTTCTGAGCATAACGGCGCTGCTTCCGCTGTCCTGTGCGTCTTATCTGAGTTTTGCGCCGGAAGTCGAACAAAGCGGCCTGCGCATCATAGAGATGCGCCGTATTGCGCTGCTTTTATGCGTGATTTTACTTCCGTTGCTGCGGAAAAAGCTGCTTCCGATTTTTGTGCGCCGGCTGGAGGGCGTTGTTTCGCGGAGCCGGAGACCTGCGGTCTGGCAATACGCCCCGCTGGCGTTGGAAACGATTCTGGTCTGTGCGCTGATTGCCGCATACCGCACGATCACAGACCGAACGGCGCAGACATGTTTCATCCTTCTATTTGTGGTGCTCACCATTTTCTCCTATATATGGATTTCCGCCGTGCATCACATCCGCAAAAAAGACGAGGAATAGAGCGCTGACGCAATCAGGACAGCCTGCACTGCAGGCTGTTTTTCTTTGCGTATCCGACCGTCCCGGTCTGGTGCCTGCCCTCCATCCGGCAGCAGGGCGGGGCTTTGCCACCGCTGCAGGAGGGTAGTATAATAAAGAGAAAACAGGAGGAGAACGATGGAACAGCACATTCTGACTATGGGGAACTACCGGCTGGCCTGCCAGCTGCCGCAGCAGGCGGTGCGGCAGCTGGTTTATTTCCACAGCCCTGTGGATGATTTAACGCCGCCCGGGGATCTGCTTGAGCAGGCCGGGGCAGCTTTTCTCTGCATCACGGGCGAGGACTGGAACGCCGACCTGACGCCCTGGCCTGCTGAGCGTGTGTTCGCCAGAGGCGGGGATTTCGGCGGCGGCGCGGACCGCTATCTGCGGGTGCTGACGGAGGAGCTACTCCCCTTTGCCGAGCACAGCCTGCATGCGGAAGGCCTGCCGCGCACGCTCGCCGGAGTATCGCTTTCCGGCCTGTTCGCCGTGTATGCGGCGCACCGCACGGATGCGTTTCACAAAATATGCTCGGTTTCCGGCTCGCTCTGGTATGACGGCTTCCTGGACTTCATGGCGCAAAATCCGGTTTCGCCCGCGGTGCGGCGGGCCTATCTCTCGGTCGGCAGCCGGGAGAAAAACGCCAAAAACCCGCGCATGCGCCGGGTGGAGGACTGCACGCTGCGCGCAGCCGGCCGCCTGCGGCAGCAGGACGTGGATACCCGCATGGAAATCAACCCGGGCGGCCATTATGCCGACGGGGCGGAGCGCCTGCGCAAGGGCCTGACATACATTCTGGCATAAAAACAGCAGCCGCGATGGACAAAGCCGTCGCGGCTGCGCTTTTTTCGCTTCAGGCGGGCATGGGATGGTCTGCTGTGCGCCGCGTATCCGCGGGCAGGAAAAAGCCCCTCCGAACGGTCATTCCAGCAGCTTTTGCGACAGGCGGCAGCCCTCCGCGGTGATCACCGATCCTGCGGCATTGCCCAGCACCATCACCAACATGGTCAGCCACGCCCGGCCATCGCCCCACACCCCGGCCATGGAATAATAGTACATATTGGCGATGCAGTGCTCAAAGCCGGACAGGATGAATACTGTCACCGCGAGAAAAACCGCACCGTACCGGCCGGGCGCACTGTCAAACGTCTGAAAGCCGCTCACGCCCAGATACATCAGCACGCCGCAGAACAGCGCCAGCACGAACAGGCTGGGCAGGGAGTCGGTCATTTTGGCTGCGCTCAGCTCGGCTGCGCGCTGCACCAGCCCGTCCGCCGCCCGCGTCTGCCGCAGCAGCAGCGCGACACACAGCGTACCCGCAAAGTTGCCTGCGAGCGTCAGCAGTAGCTGCACGGCGTAGGTCATGCCGTTTCGGCACAGCCAGCCGACCTTGCCGGTGAACAGCCACAGCCGCATGGAAACGACAAAAAACAGCCCGATGCTGAAAAAACAGGCTCCGAGCACCCGGTTTTCGATGGATAAATTCACTGTGCCGCCGATGGAGATCAGCACTCCGGCCAGCACACCGGAAAGCGCCGTACCCAGCGCGGCCTTTGCTGTAAGACGGTCAGCCATGTCAGTCCCCCCTTGTTGCTATGGATTTATTATAGCAAACCCGCCGCGAAAACTCAAATGTGCAGCGGCCGCATTGACGGCACGGTCCGGCCGCGATACAATAGGGACAGCCATACAGGCGGGAAAGAGAGGGAAAACCATGAAACAGAGACTCTTTGCGATGCTGCTGGCACTTGCCATGCTGCTGACCGCCGTGCCCGCGGGCGCGGCGGGAGGGGATGCGGCTGCAGCCGCGGCCGGTTCCAAGCTGATCGCCTTTACATTTGACGACGGCCCGTCGCCCTATACCGCCGGGCTGCTGGACGGCCTCAAGGCGCGCGGCGCACATGCGACCTTTTTTATGACCGGCGTCAACGGCGGCAGCGGCATCGTCAACCAGTCCGCCGTGCTCACCCGCATGCGGGACGAGGGGCACCAGCTCGCCAACCATACATACAGCCACATCGTGCCTTTCAACACGCAGTCCGCCTCCACGATCAGCAGCCAGGTCAGCCGGGTCGAGCAGCTGCTGTTCCAGTACATGGGCGGCAGCTACACCGATATGGTGCGCACGCCCGGCGGAGCACTGGGCATAACCGTGCAGAACAATGTCCCCGCCCCTATCATCAACTGGAGCGTGGATACCCTGGACTGGAAATACCGCAACGCGGACACCGTGTACAACAATATCATCTCGGGCGCGCGGGACGGCGCGATCGTGCTGCTGCACGACCTGTACCTGACCAGCATCCAGGGCGCGCTGCGCGCGATCGACACGCTGCAGGCGCAGGGTTATGAATGCGTCACCGTCGCTGAGCTGCTGCGCCGCCGCGGGATCACGCCGGTAAACGGCCGGTCGTACACCAGCGCGCCGCCGGACGGCGTCAACCTGCCTGCGTACAGCGCACCGGTCATTTCTTCCAGCACGGGGACGGACGGCGTGCAGGTCACGCTCTCCTCGGCCAATGCAGGCGTACCGCTGTACTACACGACCAACGGTACAATCCCGCATCTCGGCAGCATGCGCTACACCGGCCCGGTCACGATCACGCAGGACACGACCTTCACCGCCGCGGGCATTGACCAGTACGGCACCCGCACCCCGGTGACGGTGCAGACGGTCGCAGGCATGCCGCGCGCGGCTGCTCCGGCGGTCTCGTATCAAAACGGCCTGCTCACCCTGACCACGTCAACCCCGGGCGCGCAGATCTACTATACCACCGACGGCTCCCAGCCAACCGCCGCCGGCACGCTGTATACCGGCGGCTTTGTCCCCGCCACGACGACCAAATGCATCGCCGTGCGGGACGGGTATCTGGACAGCCCGGTCGTCACCTGCACACTGACCGCTTACGGCCGCCTGTTCACCGATGTGGCCGCCGATGCGTGGTACTATACCGCGGTCGGCGAGGCAGTCGGACAGGGGCTGATGAACGGCACGGATCCATACGCCTTCTCGCCCGATACGGCGATGAGCCGCTCTATGATGGCCGCAGTGCTGTACGGCATGGCGGGCAGGCCCGCTGCCGCGGGAGGCTCCGCTTTCTCCGACGTGCCGGAAGGAGCATGGTATGCGGACGCCGTGCAGTGGGCCGGCGGGGCCGGGATCGTGACCGGCATGGGCGACGGCACGTTTGCACCCGACGCCGCGGTCACCCGCGAACAGATGGCGGTATTCCTGTACCGCTATGCGCAGGCGCTGGAACAGGATGTGACCATGGACGGTGATCCGCTTGCCGGATTTGCGGATGCAGACACGGTCAGCGCCTACGCGGTGGACGCGCTGCGCTGGGCGGCCGGTATGGGTCTGATCAATGGCACGGATAGTGTAACACTCTCCCCGCGCGGCGGGGCGACCCGCGCCCAGACCGCGGCAATCCTGATCCGCTTCGCAGAACATACACGATAAAAGAATATCCGCACAGGGAAAGCAGGGCGCTGCAGGAAACCATCCTGCAGCGCCCTGCTTTTCTGCGCTTTGCAGCGGATATGCCCTCTGCCGCTCTGCAGATCTGGGGTGTTTTTGTTTTGCCGCCAGGCATGTTCCCGGCCGTCAGCGGCATACGATAGATTACAGATAGAACGGAATGATAAAAAAATTTTTCAGCAATAAGAAAAAATTATATAAAATAACATAAAATGTTTCTAAATAAACAGATAAAATAGTTGACTTTGACGAATCACAAGAGTATTATGTATACATACGACAGAATACATAATGCAAAACATGCCGCCATACCCGGTGGATATCAAAACGGCGGCTTTGACCGGCAGTTTTCTGCGTATGCAGCGTGCGGCCAGCTATCCGCACACCGCGCAGATGAAAGGAATGAGTATCTATGAAAACATTCTCAATCCCCTATTACACCTCGTCGCTGGAGCTGCATGTGGACGAGAAAAACCTCAAGGCAGAGCTGAACTCCCGCACGGATACCTATGACGCGGGTAAGAGCGAAGCGGATCTGGTGCGCGACGCACTGGCAAACCCGATCGGCACGCCGCGCCTGTCCGAACTGGCCAAGGGCAAGGACAAGATTGTGCTTGTCACAAGCGACCACACCCGCGCCGTGCCGAGCAAGCTGACCCTGCCGATCCTGCTCGAGGAGATCCGCTCGGGCAACCCGGATGCGGATATCACCATCCTGATCGCCACCGGCCTGCACCGTGCGACGACCGAGGAAGAGCAGCGCCGCATGTTCGGCGACAACATTGTGGACAATGAAAAGATCGTGGTCAACAAGGCGTTTGAGGACGATGACTTCGAGCGCGTCTGCGAGCTGCCGTCGGGCGCAGAGCTGTGGGTCAACAAGCTCGCGCTGCACTGCGACCTGCTGGTGACCGAGGGCTTCATCGAGCCGCACTTCTTCGCTGGCTTCTCGGGCGGCCGCAAGAGCATCCTGCCCGGCATCTGCAACGCGGTCACGGTCAACGAAAACCACTCCTATAAGGCGATTGCCAGCCCGTATTCCACTACGGGCGTACTGGAGCATAACCCCATCCACGAGGATATGGTGTACGCCGCGCGCGCGGTCAACGTGCAGTTTATCATGAACGTGGCGCTTAACGCGGAGAAAAAAGTCATTGCGGCGTTTGCCGGCGATTTGGAGCAGGCGCATGAAAAAGGCGTGGAATTCGTCCGCGGCCTGGCGCAGTGCCCGAGCGTGGAGGGCGATATCGTCATCACCTCGAACGGCGGCTATCCGCTCGACCAGAACCTGTACCAGAGCCCCAAGGCGGTCGCAACCGCGGAGGCCTGCTGCCGCGAGGGCGGCGTGATCATCATGTGCGCCTCCTGCTGCGACGGCATGGGCGGCACGCATTTTGAAAAGCTGATCGTCAAGGGCACAGTGGATGAGATCGACGATTACCTGTCCAAGATCCCGCCCAAGGAGACCATCCCCGAGATGTGGTGCGCGCAGATCTTCGCCCGCATCCTGAAAAAGCACAAGGTCATCCTGGTGACCACCTATCTGGATCATGAGCTGGTCCGCAAGGCCAATATGATCCCCGCGTCATCGCCGGACGAGGCGCTTGAGATGGCGTATGAGATCATGGGGCGCGACGCCGAAGTGGTCGTTATCCCGGACGGCGTGGCGGTTCTTGCGGTCAAGGAATAAGGAGGAAGCGTTATGGAACTTAAGCTGGCGCTCAAGGTAGACGATCTCGACAACGTGGCGACCATCTTTGCCAACGGCATCGTGGACGGCGCCAAGGTCGAGGTGCGGGACAAGAAGGGCAACATGGAGGAGATCACCGTACACGGGGACGTGCCCTACGGCCATAAGATCGCACTGTGCGATATCAAAAAGGGCGAGCACATCATGAAGTACGGCGAAAGCATCGGTGCGGCAAGCAGCGATATCAAAAAGGGCGACTATGTACATATTCATAATCTGGAAGCCCTGCGCGGCCGCGGCGATCTGGAAGGAGGAAATCAGTGATGAGCAGCTACACGTTCCAGGGCTACCGGCGTGCAAACGGCAAATTCGGCGCCCGCAATCTGGTTGCCGTTATCCCGAGCGTTATCTGCGCAAACGACGTCGGTCAGGCGATCTGCCGTCAGGTGCAGGGCACGATCGGCTATTTCCATCATCAGGGCTGCTGCCAGCTGCCGCTTGACCTCAAGCGCGTGACCGACGTGCTGTCCAATCTGGGCCAGAGCCCGAACGTAGGCGCGGCGCTGGTCGTCAGCCTGGGCTGCGAGGGCACTGATCATGAGCGCATCGTCGAGGAGATCCGCGCATCCGGCAAGCCGGTCGAGATCATCCGTATCCAGGAGTTGGGCGGCACCTCACGCGCCATCCAGGCGGGCATCGACGCGGCGCAGAAGCTGGTGCAGGAGATTTCCGCGCAGCAGCGCGAGCCGGTGGATGTTTCCAATGTCGTCATGTCGATCAAGTGCGGCGCATCGGACACCACTTCCGGCATGGCCTCCAACGCGGTGATCGGCTATGTGGCGGATAAGCTGGTCGATCTGGGCGGCACGGTCATTTTCGGCGAGACGACCGAGTTCCTCGGCGGCGAGCATATCCTCGCGCGCCGCGCGGTCGGCGGCGAGAACGGCCCAGTCGGGCAGAAGATTTATGAGATCGTGGACCGCATGGAAAAACGCGCCAAGTCGATCGGCGAGGACATGCGCGGCGGACAGCCGACGCCCGGCAATATCGCGGGCGGCCTGTCCAGCATTGAGGAAAAGAGCCTGGGTGCGATCGTCAAGTCCGGCCACCGTCCGATCCAGGGCGTGCTGGAATACACCGAGCGCATCGACGATAAGAAGGGCCTGTGGATCAAGGACGCGCCCGGCCGCGAGCCCGAGATCCTGACCGGTATGGCCGCTACCGGCGCGCAGGTCATGCTGTTCTCGACCGGGCGCGGCGCCCCGCAGGGCTTCCCGTCCATGCCGGTCGTCAAGATCTGCGGCAATCCCAATACCTATGAGCGCATGCAGCACGATATGGATCTGAACGCCGGCCGCGTCATCACCGGCGAAAAGACCATCGAAGAGGTCGGCGAGGAAGCGTTTGAGCTGATGCTGCGCGTGCTCTCCGGGCAAATGACCAAGAACGAGGCGCTGGGCTATTACGGCTCCATGGATATTTTCTGCCTTGGCCCGGTGATCTGAGTCGGTTATACTTCCTAAAAACAGCCGGCAGGCCAGCCGGAGGGGAAGGGGGCGTATGAATCGCAGATTATGGTACAAATGAAGGAAAAACGCAGTGAGCCTGATATGGTTCTATAGGGGGTAAAATTTGTTATGATGCTTCATCCTGTAGTAGCTATGTTGATCGGCATCGTCGTCATGATGGTGCTCATCATCTTCACGAAAATGCATGCATTCCCGTCGCTGATCATTTCGGCGATCCTGATTGCGGTTCTGGCTATGCCGTTTGGCGATGTGACTACACTGACACAATGCGTTTCAACCGTAACCGCCGGCTTCGGCAGCACGATGACCAGTATCGGCGTTGTCATCGGCTTCGGCTGTATCATGGGTATCTTCCTTGAGAAGAGCGGCGCGGCAAAGTGCATGGCGCTGACCATCCTCAAAGCAGTCGGCGTAAAGAACTGCGATATCGTGCTCGGCCTGACCGGCTGGGTGGTTTCCATCCCTGTTTTCTGTGATTCCGGCTTTGTCATCCTGTCCTCCCTGGCCAAGGAGTTCTCCCGTCTGACCAAGAAGTCCATGGTCGGCCTGGGCGGCATCCTCGGCATGGGCCTGTACATCACGCACTTCATGGTGCCGCCGACCCCCGGCCCGCTGGCTGTTGTCGGCACCTTCCAGGAAAACGGCCTGGGCGTTGACCTCGGCATGTTCATCATCTGCGGCATGGCGATTTCGGTCCCGCTGTTCATCTTTGCGGTTCCGCTGTTCCGCCACTTCGGCAAGAAGTACCCGGACTTTGTCGTTCCGTATGAGATCGACCGCTCCAAGTATTCCGAGGCGCAGCTCAAGGTCCTTGACCGCATTAACGAGAAATATCAGAAGCATGAAGACCTGGTCACTGAGGACTTTGCAGAGTTGCTGGCTGCGGAAAAGCTGCCGAGCGCGTTCCTGTCCTTCCTGACCCTGCTGGTCCCAATTGTGCTGATCTTCGCCAACACGATCGTCGGCCAGATCACCTCGCTGGACGGCACGGCGGTTGCCAATGTGATCGAATTCCTCGGCCAGCCGGTTATCGCGCTGTTCATCGCGCTGGTGATGGGCGCGTTCCTGCTCTGCAAGGATTATGACAAGAAGACCTGTGTCGACCTGATGCAGCAGGCCTGCTGCGACGCCGGCCCGATCGCCTTCATCACCGCGGGCGGCGGCGCACTCGGCGCGGTCATCAATGCGACCGGCGCAGCATCCATCATGGCGGACTGGATCGTTCAGACCGGTATCCCGGCTATTCTGGTTCCGATTATCATCGGCGTTATCATGCGTTTCCCGCAGGGCTCCGGTACGACCGCAATGATCACCGGTTCCGCGATCGTCGCCCCGATGATTGCAGCTGGTTTGGAAGTCAACCCGTATCTCGCAGCGCTGGCGCTCTGCCTTGCAACTATGTGCCCGAGCTACCTGAACGATTCTTACTTCCACGTTGTCACCAACTTCTCCGGCATGGACATCAAGACCAGCCTCAAAACCTGGTCGATCGGTTCGATCCTGGTGCCTGCCTTTGGTTCGTGCATTTTCATCATCCTGTCGTTCTTTATCCACTAAGAAGAGAGAGGAAAAGCAAAAGGCTGCCGCGTCAGCGGCAGCCTTTTGCCATATGGACTTACTGTTTCTGCTTTTTTTCAAGCTGTTCCTTGATGCATTCGCGCGCGAGTTCAAGATGACGGTGGTTGACCTGCTCGGCCAGCTCGGTCTTCCCTTCGATCAGCGCGTGGATGATCTGCCGGTGCTCCCCGAGCGATTCCTCAAACCGCTGGTGCACCGAAAGTGAGAGCACACGGAACTGCTGGTTCATCGAGCCGACCCGGTAATAGGTCGAACTGACGATGCTGTTGTCGCCCAGCATGACGATCTCGTTGTGCAGCTGCTCATCCGCGCGGGTGTATTCCTCAAGCTCGCCCGCCCGGAAGGTGGTTTCCATCCGGTCGAGGATATCCAGAAGCTTTTCGATGCGGGCAGAGGTCAGGTTGGTGCGGCTGCGGCGGATGGCGTATCCCTCCAGCATGACGCGCATGTCAAAGATCTCATCAATATCCTTGCAGGTAAATTCCTTTACGAAAGTACCCCGGTTGGGGATATTGATGACCAACCCGTCCGAAACCAGGCGGCGCAGCGATTCGCGCACGGGACTGCGGCTGACGCCAAGTTGCTCGCACAGTTCCACCTCCTGCATCCAGAAGCCGGGAGGATACTGCCCTTCGCAGATATTTTTCCGCAGAATGGAATAAACCTGGTCTGCGATTGTTTGGATCGGCCTTGATTTCGGCATATTTTCTCCTCCTGATATTGTGGGAAAACCCAGAATACAGTATACTTAAATATATTCACCATTATACCCGATCTTTTACACTTTGCAAGCTGTCAATGGTAATTCAAATCGATATGGATATAAAGGAAAGGAAGCGAACAAGATGACCATTCGCGAGGATGCCAGGCGTATTATTGATACCTCGATCCGTGCCGTGCTGCCGGACGCGGCCGTACAGCGCGCGCTGGAGCGCTTTACCCCGCCCGCGGGCAGGCTGGTTCTGGTCGCCCTCGGCAAAGCCGCATGGCAGATGGCCGCGGCGGCCGCGGACTGCCTGGGGGACGCGGTCTCGGACGGCGTTGTGATCACCAAATACGGACACGCAAAAGGGGATATCCCGCATGTGCGCATCCGCGAGGCCGGGCACCCGGTGCCCGATCAGAATTCGTTTGACGCCACCGCAGAGGCGGTCTCGCTCGTCAAGCCGCTTGGCGCGCAGGACGGTGTGCTGCTGCTGATCTCGGGCGGCGGCTCGGCGCTGTTTGAAAAGCCGCTGTGTACGCCGGACGAGCTGACCGGCCTGACCGGACAGCTGCTGCGCTGCGGGGCGGATATTGTGGAAATGAACACGCTGCGCAAGCGCGTCAGCGCGGTCAAAGGCGGACGGTTCGCGCAGCTGTGCGCGCCGGCAAAGGTATTTTCCATCGTCCTGTCCGATATCGTAGGAGACCCGCTGGACATGATCGCTTCCGGCCCGGCCTATCCGGACAGATCGACCGCCGCGGATGCACATGCAGTCGTGGACAAATACAGCCTGCAGCTGTCGCCGGATATGCTCGCCCTGCTCGACAGACCCACACCGGCCGCGCTGGACAATGTCGAGACCCACATCACCGGCTCGGTGCGCGAGCTGTGTTCTGCCGCCGCGGCAGAGTGCCGCGCGCTCGGCTACGAAACGCACATCCTGACCGCCAGCCTGGGCTGCGAGGCGCGCGAGGCGGGCAGTTTTCTTGCCTCGGTTGCGCAGTACCATGCGGATACGGAAAAGCCGCTGGCATTCATTGCAGGCGGCGAGACCGTGGTGCATATCACCGGCACGGGCAAGGGCGGCCGCAACCAGGAGCTGGCGCTTTCGGCTGCACGCGGCATCGCGGGCATGGACAATGCGCTCATCTTCTCGGTCGGCTCGGACGGCACGGACGGCCCGACCGACGCGGCGGGCGGCCTGGCCGACGGCGGCACCTGCGCCGCGCTGGAGGCAAAGGGCATTTCAATTGACCGCGTGCTGGCGGACAACGATGCGTACCATGCGCTGCAGCAGGCGGATGGATTGATTATCACCGGCCCGACCGGCACAAATGTCAACGATGCAGCGGTGCTGCTGCTGCGCCCGCAGACAAACTGAACGGAAAAAAGAACACGCCGCCGGCGGCTCATCGTAGAGCCGTCGGCGGCGCTGCATTTACCGGGGATCGTCTCCGGTACTGCCGCGGATGAGCTGCGGCAGCGGCGCTTCAGCGCCGGGAAGCGAATATCAACAGGAGTGTCAGGTCTGCGCAGCCTCGGTCTTTTTGCGCGAAAAGCGCACGATACCGGTCTTGTCAAGCGCAACCATAAGCGCCGGGATGAACACCAGCTGCAGGATGATGCCGGGGATCGCGGTCAGCAGCGCGCCGGACAGGAACAGCTGCCACGTAAATGGTTCGCCGGCTACGCCGGTCATCAGCACTCGTACCACGCCCCATACCACGCGGCCCGCAACCATCGCGGCGAGCAGCGAGCGGTAAAGCGAAAAAATGCACTTCCAGCGCGAGCGGCTGTACAGCAGGCCGATGACAAGGCCGTAGGTCAGCAGCTCAAAGGACATGGCGACCGCGGTCAGCAGCGGCGGCATGCCGAACAGAACATAGCGTAGCATGGGCAGCACCAGGCCCACAACGGCACCGTACTGCCAGCCGCAGAGCAGGCCGCAGAGCAGCACCGGCAGGTGCATGGGCAGCAGCATGCTGCCGATCTGGGGGATCTGGCCGGTGAAGAACGGGAGTACCAGGCCGATGGCCAGGAACATGGCGGCCAGAACGAGGTTTTTGGTGTTTTGTTTCATGTGTGTCATTCTCCTCAAAATAAATTGCAGCGTCCTTCTGGAGCCGCACCGCCTTCGTGGCGGTATTTTCAGGAGATGGGGAAAGAAAACAGCCCCCTTCTGGCGGGCTGTCAAAGCAGGAAGCGCAGCGGGCCTATTCCGACAGCAGGCGCACCGCAGTATCAGCTGCGCGGTGCAGGTATTCGTCCAGCCGGAGCCCTTCCGCACCGGCGACATGGATGCCGCAGGTGGAGGACGGGATGAGTACCTTTTGCGCACGGGCGCCCGAAACCGCGACCGACATCCCGGGCGATACCTCGCCCATGATGCCGTTGGCCATGATGATGCCCACCGGGCCGACGATCAGGTCGGCCTGCGCGGCGTTGTGGCAGACGGCGTTCTCCCCCGTTGCCCCGCGCGCGGCCCCGGCCTTGAGCATGGCGTTTGTAGCGAGCGAATTGGTGCCGACGCAGCACAGCTCGCAGTCCGCCGGCAGACGCGACGCAAGCAGCTTGACCAGCTGGACGCCGATGCCGCCCCCCTGCCCGTCGATCACCAGGACAAGGCGCGCGTTTGAATGGGTACCCATGGGAAAAACCTCCGCAATTTCTGCTTTATTTTACGTTAACATTATAGCACATCCGCGTCCGGACGTAAAGCGATATCCGGCGTATTCCCTGCGCAGGCGGCTTCAGTCGGCCTGCTTTTCACGGAAGAGCAGGCCGAAAATACGACGTACAAGCGGGCCTGCGAAAAAGAACTGCCAGATCAGCGCCATGGGGAAGTTGAGGATGGTGGTCTGGAGCCAGGCCGAGACCACGCCCGGCTGGATGCCGCCCTTGAACAGCAGCGTTGCGATCAGGCTCATGGACGGGCACATCATCCACACGGACGCGGCCGAGACCGCAAGCATGACCGCGGTCGGGCCGGACTCCGCCGGGTTCACCAGACGGAACGCGACCGCCTTGGACAGGCGGCCGACAAGGATCAGCTCGATCAGTACGGCGGCCAGCGTCATGAGCGGCCATTCGCCCAGCGCCATGGCGAACACCGCGTCGCGCAGCCCGCCGGTCTCGAGCGAGATGTTGTAGCACACCATCCCGTATACCATAACGGCGGCCATAAGAATTGTGAAGATCACGTCCTGAAATTTGTTTTTCGGCATAAGTTTGTCTCTACTCCTCTGTATGCAGTGTGATTTGCGGCATGGGGCGCACAAAAAAAGGACGCAGGGAAACTTTCGTTTCACTGCGTCCTTGGACTCGCTCCACTACCATTAATTGCCCTTATTATACCGAAAAAGCAAGAAGAAGTCAAGCCGGCCGGAATTTACGCATTTATAACCCGGATTTCATCCAAACCCAACCGGAAGCCGCTATAATAAAGCCGGATAACCTCAAACAGGGGTGTAAGGCATGCAGGCAATCGGACGGACAACAGGCAGACCACTGGCCAGATCCCCGCATCTCGGGGATCTGGCTTTGCGCTTTCTGCCGGGAATGGGAGGCTACCTATGCGGAAAACCTATGTATTGGATACCAACGTACTGATCCAGGCGCCCTATGCGCTGGACTGCTTTGAGGATAACGACCTCGTGCTGCCGCTCGCCGTGCTCGAGGAGCTGGACGGCCTGAAAAAAGCCGAGGGCGAGCGCGGCGCGAACGCCCGTGCAGCCATCCGCGCGCTCGAGTGGCACCGCTGCCGCGGCGACCTGCTGGAGGGCGTGCCGCTGGAAAGCGGGGGCACGCTGCGCGTCGAGTCCAACTGCGTGGACGTCACGCTTCCGGACAGCCTGTCCGACAGCGTGCAGGACAACCGCATCCTGCGCGTATGCAAGGGGCTGCACGAACAGGGCGGGCAGATCGTGCTGGTGACCAAGGATATCCTGCTGCGGCTCAAGGCGCAGATGCTCGGCCTTGCGGCCGAGGACTTCACGACCGAGCAGGCGCCGGAAAACGGAATGGGCTACACCGGCCGCATCGAATGCTATGCGCCCGAGGCGCGGTTCCGGGATTTCCGCAAGCGGGGCGTGCCGTGCGAGGAGTTGTACCAGACCGACGAGGCGGGCAATGTCATCCGGCCCAGCCTCACGCCCAACCAGTTTGTCGTGCTGCACGCCGACCAGTCGAACAAAAAGACCCAGCTCGGCCGTGTGTGCGGAGAAAAGGTGGTCGCGCTGGAGTACATCAAACGCACGCCCTACGGGGTCAAGCCGCGCTCGGCGGGACAGTATTTTTTACAGGAGGCGCTCATGCAGCCTGCGGAGACCGCGCCGCTCGTCATCGTGCGCGGTATGGCGGGTACAGCCAAGACGTTCTACTCGCTCGCAGTCGGGCTGGAAAAGCTGTTGTGCGAGGGACAAAACGAGTACCGCCGCATCCTGATCTGCCGCCCGAACGCGCAGTTCGATCTGGATATCGGCTTTTTGCCCGGCGACGAGCAGGAGAAGATTTCCCCCCTGCTGCGGCCGGTGATGGACAATCTCGAGCAGCTGATCGATTCCAACGACGCCGAGCGCTACCGCGACGAGGCGGCACTGCAGGACAAGATCCGCGAGATCTTTGCGCGCGGCATCATCCAGGCCGAGGCGATGAACTTCATCCGCGGCCGGTCGATCGCGCAGACCTATCTGATCATCGACGAGGCGCAGAACATGACCCCGGCACAGGTCAAGGGTGTGATCACGCGCGCAGGCAAGGGCACCAAGATCATCCTGCTGGGTGACCCGGGACAGATCGACCGACCCTATCTGGACGAGCGCACCAACGGCCTGAGCTATGCGGCGGCGCACATGCAGGGCAGCCCGCTGTGCTGGCAGCTGACGCTGGACGCCGGGGAATGTGAGCGTTCGCCGCTCGCGATGGACGCCATCCACAGATTGTAAGCAGGAGCGTGTTACGTTTTTCATGGAATACCAGACCATCACCTATAAAGAAATCAAAGAAAACCCCGAAGTGACCGCGCTGATGGAGCGCGGCAACGACATGCTGGGCGCGCTGGGCTACACCGAGCACTCAAAAAAGCACGCCTGCAAGGTCGCCAAAGGGGCGGGGGACATCCTATCGTCGCTCGGATACGATAAGCGCATATGCGAGCTGGCGCGCATCGCGGGCTATATGCACGATATCGGCAACTGCGTCAACCGGACCGACCACGCGCACAGCGGCGCGCTGCTCGCGTTCCAGATCCTGCGCGGGCTGGGCATGCCGCCGGAAGAAGTGGCATGCGTGGTATCCGCCATCGGCCAGCACGACGAAAAGACCGGTACAGCGGTCGATCCGGTGTCGGCGGCGCTCATCCTGGCGGATAAGAGCGACGTGCGCCGCAACCGCGTGCGCAACCGGGTCAAGGCGACGTTCGACAAGCACGACCGCGTCAACTACGCCGCTATGACCGCGGAGCTGACCGTGCTGACCGAAAAAAAGACCGTCCAGCTCGATATCGAGCTGGACGAGGAGATCTGTTCCATCCTGGACTATTTTGAGATTTTTCTGCAGCGCATGCTGATGTGCAAGCGGGCAGCCGAGGTGCTCGGCCTTAAATTCCGCATGCATGCGAACGGCCATAAAATGTGCTGATATCATAAAAAGAAATGCCCCGGACCTTGCAGTCCGGGGCATGATTATCGGCCGGCACCGGCATAGGATGCCGGTGCCGCGGAGAATGGTTCAGATCGTGCGTACCGAGATCATGCCGTCGATCGCGCGGAGCGCTGCGAGGATGGCCTCGGTGGGCTGCTCGGCAACGTCTACGATGGTATAAGCGTAGTCGCCCTTGGAGCGGTTGCCCATGTTTTCGATATTGCTCTTGACCGCCGAGGTGATCGACGCGATCATGTTCGGGATGTTCTTGTGGATCATGCAGATGCGGTAGCCGCCTTCGTACGGCACCTTGAGGTTCGGGAAGTTAACCGAGTTGCGGATCGTGCCGGTCTCGAGGAAGTCGCGGATCTCCTTGACCGCCATCTTTGCGCAGTTGTCCTCGCTCTCCGGGGTGGAAGCGCCGAGGTGCGGCAGGGTGACTGCGTTCTCCTGCGCGAGGATCTCGTCGGACGCAAAGTCGGACACATACGCCGCGACCTTGCCGCTTTCGAGCGCCGCCGCCATGGCCTTGGTGTCAACCAGCTCGCCGCGCGCGAGGTTGATGACGCGTACACCGTCCTTCATCTTTTCGATCGCTTCCGCGCTGATGGTGTTGCGGGTATCCGCGTTGAGCGGCACGTGGATGGTGATGTAATCGCAGTTTGCGAAGATCTGGTCGAGCTCAGTCACATGCTTGACCGAACGGGACAGCGCCAGCGCGCCGTCGACCGACAGGAACGGGTCGTAGCCCCATACCTCCATATCCAGACCAACCGCCGCGTTTGCGACCTTGACGCCGATCGCGCCGAGGCCGATGATGCCCAGCTTCTTGCCCGCGATCTCCGGGCCCGCATAGGTCGCCTTGCCCTTTTCCGCCGCCGGGCCGATGTCCGGCGTGCCGGCAAGGGACTTGACCCAGTTCGCGCCCTGCACCACCTTGCGGGAGGCCAGCAGCAGCGCGCACACAACCAGTTCCTTGACCGCGTTTGCGTTTGCGCCCGGGGTGTTGAACACCACGATGCCCTCTTCCGCGCAGCGGTCGAGCGGGATGTTGTTCACGCCCGCGCCCGCGCGCGCGATGCACTTGAGGTTTTCCGGGAACTGCACGTCGTGCAGCTTGGCCGAGCGGACGAGGACCGCGTCATAGTCCTCGAAATCCTCCGAGCAGGTGTACTTGGCCGGATCGAGGTCGTCCAGGCCGACCTTGGAAATTTTATTGTAAAGCTTTACATTATACATAGGAAACAATCCCCTCTATTTTGTGTATAGGCAGGGCGCGACTGCTGCGCGCCCTGTTCCGGTATTTGCCGTTTACGCGTTTTCCGCCGCGAACTTCTTCATGAAGTCGATCAGATACTCCACGCCCTCGATCGGCATCGCGTTATAGATGGACGCGCGCATGCCGCCGACCGAACGGTGTCCCTTGAGGTTGCTCATGCCGGCTGCCGCGGATTCCTTTGCGAACTTTGCGTCCAGCTCGTCGTTGCCGGTGCGGAAGGTGACGTTCATGTGGCTGCGGGACGCCTTCTCGGCAACCGCCTTGTAGAAGTCCTGGCTGTCGAGGTAGTCATACAGCAGGGCGGAACGCTTTTCCGCGCGCTCCTGCATCACCTTGACGCCGCCCATCTGCTCGACCCACTCGAGCACAAGGCCGAGCACGTAGATGCCGTACGTGGGGGGCGTGTTGTACATGGAGTCCTTGTCGGCCATGGTCTTCCAGTCCAGCATGACCGGGTACTTTTCCAGCGGGTAGTTGCCCAGCAGATCCTCGCGCACGATCACGACCGTAACGCCCGCCGGGCCCATGTTCTTCTGTGCGCCCGCGTAGATGACGCCGTACTTGGACACATCAACCGGCTTGGACAGGATATTGGACGACATATCCGCAACCAGCGGCACGCCGGCCGGGGTTTCGGGGTCATACTGGTACTCGGTGCCGTAGATGGTGTTGTTTGCGCAGATGTAGAAGTAATCCGCGTCCGGACGGATGTCCAGCTCGGCCTGCGTCGGCACGCGGTCGAAGTTGCCCTCCTTGGAGGAGAAAGCGACATGGATATCGCCGAACTTGACGGCTTCCTTATAGGCGTTGTTGGCAAAGTTGCCGGTGATGGCGTAGTCCGCCTTGCCGGTTTTCATCAGGTTCATCGGGATAGCCGCGAACTGGGTCGTCGCGCCGCCCTGCAGGAACAGGACCTTGTAGTTCTCCGGGATGGAGAGCACGCGGCGAAGCGCCGCCTCGGTCTCCTTGATGATGCCGTCATATACCTTAGATCGGTGACTCATCTCCATGACGGACATGCCTGAGCCCTTGTAGTTCAGCATCTCGGACGCACATCGCTCGAGTACGGGTACCGGAAGCATGGACGGGCCAGCGGAGAAGTTGTAAATACGATTGTCAGCCATAGTGATAGTTACCTGCCTTTCAATAATCAGCGTGCTGCTCCATATAGGAACGCACTATCCATTATAATATACGCGGCAGCGATTTACTACGGGAATATAGCCCAAAATTCCGTCTGGAAAAGACGAATGTATGCACATTATGGACATAGATATCTTGCGTTTTTGCCGCGCTTTGGATGGTTTATGCCGCATGCAGCCGCCCTTCCGGCGTTTGCAACTCCGCCTCCCTATGTGGTATACTATGACAAAACCATTCCTGCAGGAGAGGAGGCGTCAGCCATGCTGCGGCGCAAATATCCGCCCCAGCGCGCACAACTGACCTACCGTCAGATCAACCGTTTGCTGCCGTTCACCAGCGCGCCGCTGTTCCATGCGCTGCAGCTGCTCGCTACGGGCGACTCTGCGCGTTTCCACATGCCCGGCCACAAAGGCGAGCCGCTGTTTAACACCTATGCCGAGATTTTCGCCATCGACTTTACCGAGACATACGGTACGGGCAACCTTTACACCGGGGAAGGCCCGATCCGCGATGCGGAGGTCGCGGCTGCGCGCTACTTCAGTGCCGCCGACTGTTTTTTCCTCACCGGCGGATCGACGCAGGGCATCATGGCCATGCTCGCTACCGCGGTTGGACGGGGCGGCAGCGTGCTGATAGACCGCGAATGCCACAAATCCGTGTGCCATGCCTGCGCGCTGCTCGATATCACGCCCTATTTTGTTTCGGCGCCGCTCATTGAGCCGTTCGCGGTGTCGGGCGGGCTGCCGAAGGACGAGATCGAGCGCCAGATGATTGACCATCCGGATATCAGGGCCGTCCTCGTAACCTCGCCAACCTATTACGGCGTGCGCCGCGACCTGCCTGCGCTGGCCGACCTGTGCCGCGCATTCGGCAAGCCCTTGCTGGTGGATGCCGCGCACGGCGCGCATTTCCCGGCGGTCGGCCTGCCCGCGCCCATCCAGGAGGGGGCGGACATAGCGGTGCTGTCCATGCACAAGACGCTGCCCTGCCTGGGACAAGGGGCGGTTGTGCTGTCCGGCGAGGGGGTGGACAAACGTTCGCTGCGCGAGAATACCGCGCTTTTCGGCACCTCCAGCCCGTCTTATCCCATTATGGCGTCCATCGACCTGGCCCGCGCCTATACCGAGGGACCGGGCCGCGCGGCCTATCACCGCTCGGCGGAAACCTGCCGTGAACTGCGCGAATATATCACCCGGCGCACGGGTTTTACCGCGCTGTCCGAAGCGCAGTATCCTGCGCTCGATCCCTGTCGCCTGACTGTGTGCACCGCGGGCACGGACACGACCGGCCACCGGCTTGCCGATATGCTGTGGAGCGAGTACGGCGTGGCCTGCGAGATGGTGGATGAACGCAGTGTGGTATTTATCCTGACCGGGGCGGACACCGCCTCGTCCATCCACCGGCTGCGCCGCGGCCTGCGCCGTATTTCACACCGGCGGCGCGAAGCGCTGCCGCCCCGGCCTGCGGCTCCCTTCCCGCCCGCCGAGCGGGTGATGCGCGTGCGCGACGCCTGGTTTGCACATACCGGACGCGTCGAGCCCGCTGCGGCCGAGGGGCTGGTCTGCGCGCGCCCGGTCACGCCCTATCCGCCCGGCGTGCCGCTGCTCTGGCCGGGTGAGAAAATTACCCGCGCGCACGTTGAACTTATCCGCGAAAGATGGTACAATGAAATCGGTGAAATCACGGTCGTGATTTCACAAGGCACCTAAAAAGGGGGAACTCTGTTATGAAAATGGTACTTGCGATCATCAATTACGATGATGCACAGGACGTGATCAATAACCTGATGAAGGCCGGGTTCCAGATCACCAAGCTGGCGACGACCGGCGGCTTCCTCAAAGCGGGCAACGTCACCATCCTGATCGGTCTGGACGAGTCCAAGCTGGACGAATGCTTTGCTATCATCCGCGAGCATTCCTCGTCCCGCAAGCAGATCATCCCCACCACCGCCGAACTTGGCATGGGCTTTTTCCCGTCCACGCCTGTCCAGGTCGAGGTGGGCGGCGCGACCGTGTTCGTGCTGAACGTCGAGCGCTTTGAAAAGCTTTGATCTCGTTTGACAACCTGCCGGGCAACGCGTCGCTCAAGGCCAGCCTGCAGCGCGCGCTGTCCGGCCGTTTTCCGCAGACCGTCCTGCTCTCGGGGGATGATACCCCGGGCCTGCAGACGCTTTCCACCGTGCTGGCGGCGGGCATCCTGTGCGAAAGCCCGGGCAGCCGCCCGTGCGGGACGTGTATCTCCTGCCGCAAGATCGGGCAGGGGGTGCATCCGGACCTGACCGTGATCGACGAAGGCGAAAACGAGCTCAAGGTCGATCTCGCGCGCCGGATCAAGGCGGAAAACGCCGTGATCCCGAACGACGGAGCACGCCGCGTGACCGTGATCCATCACGCACAGAACTTAAATCCCATGGCGCAGAACGCGCTGCTCAAAGAGCTCGAGGAGCCGCCGTCCTATGCGTTTTTTATCCTGACGGCTGAGCAGCCGGACGCACTGCTGCAGACCGTGCGCTCGCGCTGCACCAAATTCGCGCTCGAGCCGCCGCATGAGGCGGTGTCCGACGAGGAGGCTGCCGCGCTGCTCGCGCCCTATCTGGACGCTGTGGCCGCGCGCCGCGAGGACCGTATGATGCTGGCAGCGCTCGCGCTGGAAAAGCCGCCGCGCCGTACGCTGCTGGGCATGCTCGGCGTGCTGCAGGCTGCGCTGCGCGACGCAATTTTTACTGCAGAAAACCTGCCGCAGGCGCCGCTGCAGCCCGCACTGCGCGGACAGACCGCTGCACTCGCGCGTGCCGTACCGGCCGGGCGGCTGCTGGCATGCTATGATTTTATCGACGAACTGACAGACCGCGTGTCCCGCAACGCCGCGTCCGCTGCAGTCACCTGTGCGCTGACGAGCGATGTATACCGCATCTGTTTTCAATGATACAGGAGGAGCCTTATTTGACGACCATTATCGGAGTCCGTTTCAAATCGAACGGAAAGATGTATTATTTTGACCCGTGCGGGACAGATGTCCCGGCGGGCACCGGCGTGATCGTGGAGACCGCGCGCGGGCTGGAATACGGCGAATGCGTACAGGGCAACACCGATGTGCCCGAGCAGACCGTTGTGCAGCCACTCAAGCGCATGGTGCGCATCGCGACCGACGCTGACCACAAGACCCTCGAGCGCAATAAAAAGCGGGCGGATGAGGCCTTTGTGATCTGCAAGCGCAAGATCGAGGAGCGCGGGCTGGAAATGAACCTGGTGACCGCGGAATGCACCTTTGACATGAACAAAATGCTGTTCTATTTCACGGCGGACGGGCGTGTAGACTTCCGCGAGCTGGTCAAGGATCTCGCGGGTATCTTCCGCACGCGCATTGAGCTGCGCCAGATCGGCGTGCGCGACGAGGCCAAGATGATCGGCGGCCTCGGCACCTGCGGACGGGAGCTGTGCTGCTGCTCCTATCTGGAGGATTTCCACCCGGTCTCCATCAACATGGCCAAGGACCAGAACCTGTCACTCAACCCGGCGAAGATATCGGGTGTGTGCGGCCGCCTGATGTGCTGCCTGAAATACGAGCATGAGGCCTATGCCGAGCTGCAGAAGGTTACACCCAAGCTGGGCAGCGTGGTGGACACGCCCGAGGGCCGCGGCAAGGTGATCTCCGCGCAGATGCTGCGCGGCACCTGCAAGGTGCAGCTGGACGACAGCCCGGATCATACGCTGACCGAATTCCAGTGCACGGACTGCTGCATGGTCAAGGGCGTCTGCCGCAACCGGCAGAATGCGGCCGCTATGGCCGAGGAGCGCCGCAAACGCGAGGAGCAGGCTGCCGCTGAGTTGGCGGCAAAGGCGGCAAAGGAAAAACAGGACGCAGCGGATGGCGAAACAGCTGAAACCGCCGCGCAGGAAGCCCAGCCGGAAGAAGGCGCGGCGCCGCCGCGCCGCCGGCGCCGCCGCGGCGGACGCCGTCGGCACAAGCCGTCTGCAGGCGCGGCAGGCGGAACGGCGGACGGTGCTCCTGCCACCCATCCCGCTGAACCGCAGTAAGCGCAGAACGGAAAGAAAAAACAGGTGATGATCCGCATACCGGCAGAACTGTCCGGTGTGCGGATTTTGGCGTGCGGCATCATGCTTTGCACAGTCCGCTTTGCACAGTCCAGCCGAGGCATATTGACTTCCAGCCCGGTATATGATATACTTATATAAATAAGGGAGTAGTCAGCGCAGCATGTTCCGGCTGCGCGGCAGGGCCAACATACTGGGGAGGACGCTCCTCTGGTTTTGCATGAAATGACGAGACTTATCTGTTTACGCGGCAGATGGGTCTTGTTTTTTTATGCCTTTCTGTCGCAGGCTGACAAACCGGGAGGACAGGAAATGAGTTTAGCAGAGCTGTTTATTATTGCGGTCGGGCTGTCAATGGACGCCTTTGCGGTGGCGATCTGCAAAGGGCTGAGCGTACGCACCCTGCGGCCGCGCCATGCGCTGATCACGGGGCTGTATTTCGGCGGGTTTCAGATGATGATGCCGCTGGTCGGTTATTTGCTCGGCGTGCGGTTCCAATCGCTGATCACCAGTGTGGACCACTGGATCGCCTTTGTGCTGCTGGCGCTGATCGGCGGCAACATGATCCGTGAATCGCGCGATACGGATGAGGAAAACCTGAGCGATTCCTTTTCGTTTGGCACGATGCTGCCGCTGGCAGTCGCAACCAGCATTGACGCCCTGGCGGTCGGCGTGACATTTGCCTTCCTGAAGGTCCGTATTGTGCCGGCGGTAAGCTTCATCGGCGCAACCACATTTATCCTGTCGTGCATCGGCGTCAAGGTCGGCAACGTGTTCGGGGCAAAGTACAAGTCCCGCGCCGAGCTGTTTGGCGGTGTGGTGCTTATCCTGATGGGGCTCAAGATTTTGCTGGAACATCTCGGGATACTCGGATGACGGCATACATCAGAAAAAGGACGCTGTAAAGCGTCCTTTTTGCTTTTATTTTGCGGTATGGTGCGGCGCACCATCCGCTCAGAGCTTCCGGAACCAGGTGCGCGGTGTAAACAGCAGCAGCATGGGGAACAGCTCCAAACGTCCGGCCAGCATGTCGAACATCAGCACGATCTTGCTGAGCGGGTGCAGAAAGCTGAAATTTGCTGCCGGGCCGACCAGCTCGAGGCCGGGGCCGACGTTGTTGAGCGCGGTTGCGACTGCCGTAAAGTTGGTGACCATATCCTCACAGGTCAGGCTGACCAGCAGCACGGAGACCACAAAAATCAGCAGGTACGCAATCAGGAATGCGTTGACCGAGCGCATGACTTCATGCTGTACCCGGTGGCCATCCATCTTATGCACACGGACCACACGCGGATGGATCAGATACTGCATTTCCTTTTTGACGCTCTTAGCCATCAGGACGACGCGCGAGCATTTAATACCGCCGCCGGTCGAACCGGCGCAGGCGCCGATGAACATCAGCAGGACAAGCAGAGATTTGCTGAACGCAGGCCAGTAGTTGAAATCTACGGTCGCAAAGCCGGTGGTCGTAATGATCGAGGCGACCTGGAACAGCGCGTGATGGAAGCTTTCAAAAAAGCTTCCGAACATATCGCGCACATTCAGGGCGATCAGCACGGTGAAGCCGAGGATCACGCCCAGATACAGGCGGATCTCTTCAATGCGGAACGCATCCCGGAATTTGCGCGACAGCACCAGATAGTATGCGCTGAAATTGATGCCGAACAGGATCATGAAGATACTGGTCACACCCTGCAGGTAGTAGCTGTCGTAGTGCGCCATGGAGTTGTTCCAGATGCCGAAGCCGCCTGTGCCTGCGGTGGCCATGGAGGTGCAGACCGCATCGAAAAACGCCATACCGCCCAGCACCAGCAGGATGATCTGCAGGACAGTCATGCCGAAATAGATCGCGTACAGGATAAATGCGGTATCGCGGATATGCGGGGACATCTTGGAAACCGACGGCCCGGGGCTTTCCGCCCGCATCAGATAGATCGTGTGCCCGCCGGCGAGCGGCAGGATGATCAGCATAAACACCAGCACGCCCATGCCGCCGACCCAGTGGGTCAGGCTGCGCCAGAGCAGCGCTGCGTGCGAAAGCGCCTCTACATCGGCGACAATGGTCGAGCCGGTTGTCGTAAAGCCTGAGATGGTTTCGAACATCGCGTCCACAACCGAAGGGATCTCGCCGCTGAACAGAAAGGGGAGCGCCCCTGTAACGGCGAGCACAATCCAGCACAGTGCGACGGTTACGAAGCCCTCGCGCGCATAAAAACGCGGGTTTTCCGGCCGCTTGTGGCAGAATAACGCAGCAATTGCAAGACAGATAGCCGCCGTGCCCAGATAGGCGGCGACGACAGGTTCCTGATAAACGATCGCCGTCAGCGCGGGCAGAAGCAGAAATACCGATTCGACGCCCAGCATCCAGCCGATCAGGTATCGGATCATCGCATAATTCATTGCGGCATCTCCTCCGGATGGAAGATATCCTGCAGGTCGTTCATGCCCTTGCGCGTGGAGACCACGATCACCGTATCCCCTTCCCGCAGCTCATCTTTGCCGCGCGGGATGATACGTTTGCCCTTTCGGTTGATGCAGCACAGTAGCACGTCCGGCCGGATGGGCATATCCTGCAGCGGCACGCCGGTCAGGTCGTGCGCCGCAACGCGGAACTCGAGCGCCTCCGCTCCGCCGCCCAGCTGGTGCAGGGTTTCAATGTTCGATCCCATGGAATTCTGCATCGCGCGGGTGTACTGGCCGATCAGCTCAGCGGTTGTCTGCTTGGGGCGGATGATCGTACCGATGGGAAGGCTGTCGATCACCTCTTCAAAATTGACGCGGTTGACCTTGGTGAACAGCTTGGCCCTGGAGTGCTGGCCGGCGTGCAGCGAGAGCAGGATGTTTTCCTCATCCATGCCGGTCAGCGCAACAAACGCCTCACAGGAAGAAAGTCCTTCCTCTTCCAGCAGGTCGCGGTCGGT
Source organism: Candidatus Agathobaculum pullistercoris (assembly GCA_019114345.1). Classification (GTDB taxonomy): domain Bacteria; phylum Bacillota; class Clostridia; order Oscillospirales; family Butyricicoccaceae; genus Agathobaculum; species Agathobaculum pullistercoris. The sequence goes on from DXFS01000043.1 coordinate 27,147, forward strand.
GCCGTCGCCGTGGATGATGGTCGCCTCCGGCAGCAGGTCGCTGAGCAGTTCGCAGCGTTCCAGGCTGCTTTCGATGATCTTGACGGCAATACCCGAAGCGACCAGCATTTTGGCCAGAAAATAGGATACGTTGCCGCCGCCGATGATCATGACCGAGCCGATCCGGTCATTCGGCACACCGATCTTCTGGAAGAATTCCACCTGCTCGCGCGGCGGGATGATGACCGTGATGTCATCCCCGGCCAACAGGATAAAGTCGCCCTTGGGGATGTACGTCTGGCCGCCGCGGCGCACCATGCACAGCAGTACGTCTGTATGCAGCAGAGGGTTGACCTCGCAAACCGCCATACCATTTAAGCGGGATTTTTCCGGGATGCGGATGTCGAGCAGTTCAATGCGTCCCTTCGCAAAGGTGCCCACACCGATCGCGGACGGAAAACGGATGAGACGGGATACCACGCGCGCGGTGGACATCTCCGGATTGATTACCATGGACAGGCCGAGTTCATCCCGGATAAAGCCGACTTCGGAAACATACTGGGGATCACGCACACGCGCAATCGTGTGGCAGCCGGATGCCTTGCTGGCGATCAGGCAGGCGAGAAGGTTGATCTCGTCGTGTGTGGTGACCGCAATCAGCAGGTCGGTCTCCTTTACCCCCGCTTCCTTCAGAACATGATAGCTTGTGCCATTTCCCGTTACTGTGGCAACGTCGAACGTGTTGGCCAGTTCGCTCAAGCGCCGTTCGGACTGATCGACCAGCGTCAGGTCGTGCCCGTCTGCAGAAAGCTGCTCGGCCAGTGCAGAACCGACTTTGCCGCAGCCTACAATAATGATGCGCATGGTGCGCCTCCGATCTTTTTTCTTTTTCCCTGTAGATATACATAGCGATTATAGACGCTTATCCCATAAAAAGCAATATATTTTGCCGGGGAATTAACGGTGTATTAACGGGTCTGCGGACAGCGGCGCAGGATGCAGGTTTGCCCGGGAAATTTTCCATCCAAAGAGCACGCTGCAGACGGGATCGGGGAGCCGCGTTTGCTGAGGAATGAAGGCGCCGGCATGCCGGCGCCTTCAGGGGATCGTTTATTCCGGGTCTTCCGCGCGGTTCCCCGCCGCTTCGGCAGCCTTTCGGTCCTCGTAGGCGCGCAGCGTGCCTTCCGTCATGTGGCTCAGTGCAGCCAGACGCTCATTGACCATGTCCCACATGCACATCGGCAGATGATCCCGATGGCCGCGGTGGAGCGTCACACACTCAAAGCAGTTGCCATGGTGCGGGCAGGCCTCAGGGCAGGGGCAATGGTCGCCCGCCTCGCGCACCTGGTGCAGAAATTCCTGCTTGATTTTCCATGCTTCCTGTTTTTTTCCCTGCTGGTCGAGTTCATTCTGCAGGATGGCAAGTTCGTTCCCGTCGATTTTCATGTGTATTTTCCTCGCTTTCTCTGTATGCCTATTCAGCATAGCACACAAACCCGGAGGAGGTCAAAAACTTTTCCCAAAGCATGGACGCCTTTGTATGAAATGACGAAAAAGCAAATGTATTTTTGGCAGGTTGCGCTAAGTCGGGCGGCTTGAAAAAAGGATGGTATTTTGTTACAATGTTAACGACAAGCGGACACCGCCTTTGGACCCGATTTTTCCGTATCGGCAGGCAAACCAAATTCTGCATAGCCGGCCTGACAAGTGCTGCCCGGTGGTGTGGGGATTTGGTTCTTTTCATTTGTGGGCCGTGCGGTATCCCTCCTGCAGCGGGATGCGGGATAGCGGCACGCCGTTCGCTTGCCTGGAAATGCAGGTCATTTTCAACATGTGTTATGATAGAAAGGAAAATGCAGCTATGAAAACGGTAGAGTACACCATTACCGATGCGCTCGGTATTCACGCCCGCCCGGCAGGCATGCTGGTCAAGGAAGCGGCGAAGTTTACGTCCAGCATCAAGATCGCGGGCCCGAAGAAGGAAGTCGACGCCAAGCGCATTATGGGTGTGATGAGCCTGGGCGTCAAGCAGAATGATACCGTTCGCCTGACCATCGAGGGAGCGGACGAGGAAGCGGCGGCAGCGGCGCTCGAGCAGTTCCTGAAGGATAACCTGTAATCGAAAAACCAAGGCGGCCCTCGCGTTCCGGAGTCGGAGCACAGGGGCGTCTCCTGAAAAGCAAAAGGCGGGCATACGCCCGCCTTTTCGTTTCAGCGAAGCGGCAGCATGGGAAAAGAGGGAAACCGGATGAAAAACATCCATGTAAAACTTTCCGGCATGGCAGCGCATGCGCTGCCGCGGAGGGATGGAATGGTCGTGCAGCGGTATGGAGTTTAAAAATCTCAGGGTATATCAGCCGGACGGGACGTTCCGGACAGGCGGTCTGACCATTTCGGGCGACCGCATTGCCGCGGCGCAGTCCTCGGCGGATGCCTGCGATATGGACGGCCTGTATGCTATTCCCGGGCTGGTGGATATTCATTTTCACGGCTGTGCGGGCCATGATTTATGCGAGGGCACGCATGCGGCGCTTGCTGCTATGGCGCGTTATCAGGCGGAGCACGGGATCTGCGCCATCTGCCCGGCGACGGTGGCGCTGCCCGAAGAGGAGCTGTGCTCGATCATGGAGGCGGCGGCGAGTTACGAGACCGGCCGCCGGGATGCGGCGCTGGCAGGCGTCAACCTGGAAGGGCCGTTTCTGGCGGAGAGCCGCAGGGGCGCGCAGAACGGGGCGTATCTGCAAAAACCGGACGCCGCGCTGTTCCGGCGTCTGCAGGAAAAGGCGCAGGGGCTGATCCGGCTGTGCGAGATCGCGCCCGAACTGCCCGGCGCGCTGGATATGATCAGCGAGCTGTCGGGTGAGGTGCGCCTGTCGCTGGCGCATACGGATGCGGATTACGACACCGCCTGCGAGGCGTTCCGCCGCGGCGCGCGCCAGGTGACCCACCTGTTCAACGCCATGGCGCCGATGACGCACCGGGAGCCGGGGCTGATCGGCGCGGCATTGGACCATGACCGGGTCGGCGTAGAACTGATTACGGACGGGGCTCATGTCCATCCGGCGGCGGTGCGGGCGGCGTTCCGGCTGTTTGAGAACCGGATCATCCTGGTTTCGGACAGCATGTCCGCCACGGGAGCGGCAGACGGACGGTACACGCTCGGCGGGATCGAAATCACGGCCGAAAACGGCCGCGCAACGGTCAACAACGGCCACACGCTGGCCGGATCGGTCGCCAACCTGTTCGACTGCATGCGCGGCGCAGTGGGGATGGGCGTGCCGCTCGGGCAGGCGGTGCGCTCGGCTGCGACCAATCCGGCGCGCGCCATCGGTATCCAGTATGACTACGGCTCGCTCGAGCCGGGCAAGCTGGCCAATATCCTGCTGCTGGACGAAGACCTCAATATCAATGCGGTTATCCTGCGCGGGCAGATCATCGACTGAACAGCACACGGATGAAGCGTTGCCTACCCCCTGCCGGCTGCGCAGGGGGTTCGTTGCATCCGGACGGAACATGCGCCCTTCCCCTTTCCGGCAAAATCGTGTATAATATACGGCGGGGCGGATGCCCCATACACCTGATTCCGCATATCCATGGAATAGAGGAGGTTTTCGGCTATGGCGGATTTTGTATCCCATCATCTGTTTGGCGGGCAGGCGCTCGCGGTGTTCCCTGCATCCGTGCAGGCGCTTGCGCACGCGCGTCCGGCGTGTTTTTTCTGGGGCTGCCAGGGGCCGGACCCGCTGTTTTACCGAAAGATCTGGCTGGGCAGCCCGCTGCACAAGCTGGGAAACCGCATGCATTCGGAAAAGACGGACGAGCTGTTTGCCGCCTTCGCCCGCGCCGTACATTGCCTGACCGGCGACGCGCACGAGATCGCGTCCGCGTATTTCTATGGCTTTGTCTGCCATTACGCGCTGGACAGTGAGATCCATCCCTATGTTTACTGCCGGCAGGAGCAGATCCGTTCGGCCGATGCAAAACTGTCCGGCTCGGCGGTGCACTGCCAGATCGAGAGCGACATCGATTACCTGCTGTACGAGCGGGTGCATCACGCGCCTGTGACCGGATTCGATCCGGCGGCGCACTATGCCCTCACGCCGGAAGAAAAGGCCGTGCTGTCCGTGCTGCTGCGCGCGGTGCTGCAAAAGGTGTATGCGGTGCGCGTGCCGGTGCGCGACCTGCGCCGCTCGTTTGACGAGATGCTCGCGTGGGAGTGCTTTTTGTATTCGGACAGCCGCGCGGTCTACCGCGGCGCGCAGAAGCTGGAACGGATGGCAGGGCGCGGCGCGCTGCTGACCGGCCACATGAAGATCGAGCGCCCGGGCTGGGACGCGCTCAACGAGCAGCACGCCCCGTGGTGCAACTTGTGGAAACCGGATGAGCAGCGCACAGAGTCCGTACCCGAGCTGTTCGGACTGGCGCACATCCGCGCGGCCGCGCTGGCCGGCCAGTACGCCGCCCAGTTTGACGCGGGCTGGCTGCTGCACTACCATTTTGAGCAGCCGTTTGACAACGGCAGCCCGAAAAAAATATCCTGATGAAAAGACGCGCCTTTCCATGGAAGAGGACGCACCGCGCAAAGCGCGGATGAAAGCAGGCCGCAAAAGCGGCCTGTTTTCTGCTGCCGCACACCGTCCGGCGCGAAAAGGCGTTAGCGGCCGCTATTTTTTTGAGGAATCTTTGCAATGCACGGCTGTATGTGCTAAAATAGGAAGAAATTTCGCCGGGGAGGTCATGCGTATATGCGGTATGTCATATACTATCTGGCCGCGGTCAGCTTGATCGGCGCGGCCGTGTGCATTTACGATAAGCTTGCCGCTCCGCGCGGCTGGAGGCGTGTGCCCGAGCGCACGCTGTTTTTCTGGGCGCTCATCGGCGGCGGGCCGGGGGTCTATCTGACCATGCTGCTCATCCGTCACAAAACGCTGCACCGCAGCTTTATGCTCGGGATTCCGGCGATCATGATATTTCAGGCGGTAATTATTATCGCAATATATAACATTATGTATTCGAGGGGATTGTTATGACCAAGGCGCTTATCCGCCTTTTTATCCGGGATGCGGAAAATACACACGACATGCGCGTGCGCGAGCAATACGGCGTGCTGTCCGGCGCGGTGGGGATCGCGTGCAATGTGTTCCTGTTTATCCTCAAGGTCGTGATCGGTCTGGTGACCGGATCGATTTCGATTGCGGCAGATGCGTTCAACAACCTGTCCGACGGCCTGTCCTGCCTGATTTCGATCGTGGGCTTCAAGGTTTCCGGCAAGGCGCCGGACGCCAAGCACCCGTTCGGCTATGGCCGCACCGAGTACATCGCGGGGCTTGTCGTGTCGTTTATCATCGTGCTGGTGGGCTTTGAGTTTTTCAAGACCTCGCTCGACCGTATCATCAACCCCGCTCCTGTGACGTTTTCCGCCATACTGGTGGTGATCCTGGCGGTGTCCATTCTGGTCAAGCTGTGGATGGGGGCGTTTAATGTGCAGATCGGCCGTCGCATCGATTCGCCCGTGCTGATGGCAGCGGGCCAGGACAGCCGCAACGACGTGATCACGACCGGTGTTGTCATCCTCGGCATGGTGGCGGGGCAGTTCACCACCCTGCCGGTGGACGGTTACGTGGGCGTGCTGGTAGCGGCGTTCATCGTGTGGGCAGGCTTTGGCATTGCGCGCGACACGGTTGCTCCCCTGCTGGGCGAGGCAGCCGACCCGGAGATCGCGCGCAGTATTGAGAAGATCGTCATGGAGTCCGACTATATTGTCGGCGTGCATGACCTGATCGTCCACAACTACGGCGCAGGGCGCTCGCTTGCCTCGCTGCATGCCGAAGTGCCGAGCGACTCGGACTTTGTCGCCGTGCATGAGGTGATCGACGAAGCGGAAAAGCGTGTCTGGCAGCGTACAGGCGTGTATGTGGTCATCCACATGGACCCGATTGACGTCAACAACGAACACGTTGCCGCGCTGCGCGGGCAGGTGGAAAATGTGCTGCAAGGCATTGATGAAAGCCTGTCCATGCATGATTTCCGCGTGGTGGACGGCGAGCGGCAGATCAATTTGATTTTTGATGTAGTTATCCCGTTCAGTTATGACAAAGAGGCGCAGCGCGACCTGCTGCTGACCATCCGGAACGAGCTGCAGAAAATCGACTATCGCTATAATCCGGTGGTCACCTTTGACCATCAGATGTAAAGACGCAAAGCGGCGGCGCAGGGATTGCCTGCGCCGCCGCTTTAATGGTACAATAGGGCTATAACAAGCAATGAGGAAAGGCTGTGACAGATGGAACTGGTGATCAAACGGTTTGACGAACTGACGCTGCAGGAACTGTACGAGATCCTGCGCCTGCGGGTCAACGTGTTTGTGGTGGAGCAGCATTGCCCCTACCCGGAGATCGACGGCAAGGATGAATTTTCCCACCACCTGTACTACCGGGATGAGGACGGGATACAGGCATACCTGCGTGTCGTGGACGCCGGGGTATCGTTCACCGAAGCTTCCATCGGCCGGGTGCTCAGCCGCAAACGGCGGTGCGGCCTGGCGGGCAGCCTGCTGCGCGAGGGGATCCGTTTTGCCCATGAGACGCTCGGCGTGGATGCACTCCGCATCGAGGCGCAGACCTACGCGCGCGGACTGTATGAAAAAGCGGGCTTCCGGCAGGTGTCGGAGGAATTTCTGGAGGATGGCATCCCGCATATCCAGATGCTGCTGGATTGGGAATAAACGTAACGCGGAAAGAGAGAGGGGAAGCATACATGCTTTTGATCCGAAACGGACGGGTACTTGACCCGTATACCAACATCAACGCACAAATGGATATCCTGATCGGGGATGACGGCGTGATCCGGGAGCTGGGTCCGCAGCTGGATGAGCCGGCGGGCTGCGCGGTATATGACGCCGCCGGACTGACGGTGTCGCCCGGCTTTGTGGACGGGCATGTGCACTTCCGCGACCCGGGACAGACGCAGAAGGAGGATGTGCTGACCGGAGCGGCGGCAGCGGCGGCAGGCGGCTACGCGACCGTGATCTGCATGGCGAATACCCTGCCGACCTGCGATACGCCCGAGATCATCCGCTATGTGACCGATAAGGCAAAGGACTGCCCGGTCGAGGTATTGCAGGCAGGCGCGGTGACCAAGGGGCTCAAAGGGCAGGAACTGACCGACTTTGCCGCCCTGCAGGCGGCGGGAGCCCCCTGCCTGACCGACGACGGCATCAATTTGACAAATGCGGGCCTGTGCCGCGCGGCGATGGAGCAGGCGGCGGAGCGGGATATCCTGCTGTCCTTCCACGAGGAGGAGCCCTCGCTCGTGCCCTCGCCCGGGGTGAACTTCGGGTCGGCGGCGGCGCAGCAGTTCGGCGTGCCGGGGGCGCGGGCGAGCGCGGAGACCGCGATGATCGCGCGCGATATCGCGCTGGCGCTGGACACGGGCGCGCGCGTGCTGTTCCAGCATGTCAGCTCGGCGCAGTCCGCGGCGCTTATCCGCGCGGGCAAGAAGCTTGGGGCCAGGATTTATGCCGAGGTCACGCCGCACCATATCTCGCTGACCGAGGACGACGTGCTTGCGCACGGCACCTATGCGCGCATGAACCCGCCGCTGCGCAGGGAGGCCGACCGCGAGGCGCTGATCGACGCGCTCGCAGACGGGACGATCGATATGATCGCGACCGACCATGCACCGCATACCGCGGAGGAAAAGGCGCGTGAATTTGCCAAGGCGCCGAGCGGCATCACCGGGCTGGAGACCGCGTTTTCCGTCTGCAACACCTATTTGGTGCAGACCGGGCGGCTGACCCCGATGCAGCTGGTGGACCGGATGAGCAAAGCGCCGGCTGAAATATACGGGTTGACCGGACGTGCAGTTGCAGCGGGCAATTATGCCCGGCTCGTGCTGCTCGACTGGGACAGCAGAATGGTTTACAAAACGTATCGATCAAAGGCGGTCAACACACCATACACCGGCATGCAGCTGACCGGAGCACCGCGTGCGATTGTGACCGGAGCGCGTGTCACTGTGCGGTAAAGGGGCGCCGGCAACCGGCCTGGGAATTTCCCGGGCCGTTTTTTTGCAGAAAAATCCGCGAATATGGAAGGGAATATACATTTCGCGAAAAATCCCGCAAAATTTGCCAAGGCAGCCGCCACATAATTTGCGCGGCCAAAGTCATACTACCTGTACAACCAGAAATTCCGTATGGGAGGGAACGCGTAAATGAAGGCAACCGGCATTGTACGCCGCATCGACGACCTGGGGCGCGTCGTTATTCCGAAAGAGATCCGCCGCACCTTGCGCATCAGGGAAGGCGATCCGTTGGAAATTTTTACTGATCGAGACGGAGAAGTGATTTTCAAGAAATATTCCCCGATGGGGGAAATGGGCGCGATCGCGTCCGAACTGGCTGAAGCGCTTGCCCGCACAGCGGGCATGAGCTGCGCGATCTGCGACCGCGACGCGGTGATCGCCGCGGCCGGCGGAGCCAAGAAGGATATCCTGGAGAAGAGTATCTCCGCAGACCTTGAGCAGATCATGGAGCAGCGCGTCACCTATGAGCGCAGCGTGGGGGAGACGCAGGAGGTCACGGTATCCGACCGCGATGCGTATAATGTGGTCGTCGCTGCACCGATCATCACGGACGGAGATGTGACCGGCTGCGTGACGTTCCTCAGTGAGGATGAGAACGCCGCCGCGGCCGAGGTGACGGTCAAGCTGTGCCAGACAGCGGCGCAGTTTTTGTCCAGACGTGTGGCCGTGTAAGGGGGCAGAAAAATGGCAAAAAGAAAGCATGCAGAGCGCGAACCCAAGCCGTTCCCGCAGTATGACGATGCGGCGCATATTGACTCCGCTGCGGTGGCAGCCGTGCCGCCGTGGGATCAGGACATGGTGCCGCGGGGCGATCCTGCCGCAACGGCGTATACCGAGAAATACTGTGAGGGCGGGCAGGGACATCGGTGACTGTACTGCTGTGACCCGGCTCTGGCAGCCGTCCGGCCCGCCGGAGCCGGGTCATTCTGCATTGTTTTGCATACATTGCGGAAATGACCGGTTTTCCACTTAAATATACAAAACTGGTAGATGAATATTCTGCGGGTTTATCAATATCAACAAGATTTTTTTTGTTTTTCGATAATTTTTTTGTAATTTGGACTTGCGTACAGGGGAAGAAAGAAAGTATAATCTATGTTGCAAGGCTGTGCACAAGCACGGCCTGCGCGTATTTCCTTGAAAAGAGTGACCTGTGCCTTCGGGAGCAGCGTCTTCTTGCGCAAAAAAATGAAGAGGTGAAAAACATGGTGTACACGTTCCGTGGCGGCATTCACCCCGGCACCCACGCAGATCCGGGTTACAAGGCCGCGACAAACACCAAGCCGATTGAGAAGCTGGCATTGCCGGACCAGGTCATCCTGCCGGTATCCATGCACATCGGCGCCCCGGCGAAGCCGATCGTCTCGGTCGGCGATACCGTGGATCTGGGACAGCCCATTGCAGAAGCCGGCGGCTTTGTCAGTGCGCCCGTCCATGCGACCGTGTCCGGTAAGGTTGTGGCGATCGAGCCCCGCCTGCACCAGAACGGCAGCAAGATCCTGTCCATCGTGATTGAAAACGATGGAGAAGACCGCCTGCACGAATCCGTGCATCCGTATGACTTCGCTTCCATGTCCAATGAGGAGCGCATCGAGTGCATCCGCTCGGCCGGTATCGTCGGCCACGGCGGCGCTACCTTCCCGACCCACGTCAAGATCCAGTCGGGCATCGGCAAATGCGACACGGTGATCATCAACGGCGCGGAGTGCGAGCCGTACATAACCTCGGACCACCGCCTGCTGCTCGAGCGTCCGGAGGAAGTGATCGGCGGCCTGAAAATGCTGGCCGATATCATGGGTGTGCAGAACGCGATCATCGCGATTGAGGAGAACAAGTCGGACGTGTTCCCGGGGATCGAAAAGCTGATTGCGGACGATCCGCGCCTCAAGCTGTACCCGCTCAAGTGCAAGTACCCGCAGGGCGCAGAAAAACAGCTGATCAACGCCTGCACCGGCCGCGAGGTCCCCTCGGGCAAGCTGCCGGCGGACGCGGGCTGCGCGGTGTTCAACGTGGACACTGCCGGTGCGGTCTACCGCCGCTTTACGACCGGCATGCCGGTCATCCGCCGTGTCGTCACGGTGTCCGGCTCCGCAGTTGCGGAACCCAAAAACCTGGAAGCGCGCATCGGCACGCCGGTCGAGAAGCTGATCGACGCGTGCGGCGGCTTCAAGGAGCCCCCCAACAAGCTGCTCGCCGGCGGCCCGATGATGGGCGTCGCCCAGTTCTCGCTGGAAGTGCCGGTCATGAAGGGCACCAACGCGTTCCTGGCCTTCTGCGGCGAGGAGGATAAGCGCGTGGAGGATCCCCAGTGCATCCGCTGCGGCAAATGCATCAATGCCTGCCCGATGCACCTGCTGCCGATCTATATGAACATCTATGGCAAGCTGGACGATCTGGACAACGCCGTCTCCTGCGGCATGATGGACTGCATCGAGTGCGGCTCGTGCGCTTATGTGTGCCCGGCCCGCATCCCGCTGGTCGCGCAGTTCCGCCTGACCAAGGGTAAGATCCAGGCCAAGCGCGCGGCGGAAAAGGCCAAGGCAGACGCTGAAAAAGCAAAGGCTGAGGCGGAAAAGGCCGCATCTGACGAGAAAAAGTAAGGAGGGGAAACGAAATGTATGATCTGAGTAAAGTCGTCGTCACCTCCTCACCCCATATCAAGGCGGCTGACGATACCCGCAGCATGATGCTGGACGTGCTGATTGCACTGGTCCCGGCGCTGTGTGTTGCGGTATATACCTTTGGCCCGCGCGCGCTGATGCTGACTGTGGTCTCCATGATCGCCTGCGCGGTGTTTGAAACCATCTATAATAAAATCGTAAAGCACCCGAACACCATCGGCGACCTGTCCTGCCTGGTGACGGGCGCGCTGATCGCGTTCAACGTACCGGTTGCGGCATCCTGGTGGATGGTCGTGTTCGGCGCGCTGTTCGCCATCATTGTGGTCAAGATGCTGTTCGGCGGTATCGGCAAGAACTTCATGAACCCGGCGCTCGGCGCTCGTGCGTTTATGATGGCTTCCTGGGCCGGCATGATGACCACCTGGACCGCTCCGCACAGCGACCTGCCGCTCTTCGGCACGGTCACCGTGACCGACGCGATCTCCACTGCAACCCCGCTCTCTGCGATGAAGAACGGCGCCCTGCCGGATGCGACCATCCTGGAGATGTTCCTCGGCCAGCACGGCGGCGTCATCGGCGAGACCTCTGCGGCTGCCCTGATCATCGGCGGCCTGTACCTGCTGTGGCGCAAGGTCATCACCATCAACATCCCCGCAGCTTATATCCTGACCGTTGCGGTCATCACCTTCCTGTTCCCGATGGGCGACGTATCCCGCATCGACTGGATGCTGTCCCAGGTGCTGTCCGGCGGCCTGATGCTCGGCGCGATCTTCATGGCGACCGACTATGTGACCAGCCCGGTCACCCCCAAGGGCCAGATCATCTTCGGCATCGGCTGCGGCCTGCTGACCGTATTTATCCGTTACTTCGGCGGCCTGCCGGAGGGCGTATCCTACTCCATCCTGATCATGAACACGCTGGTTTGGGCGATTGACAAGATTACCCATCCGCGCAAGTTCGGTTATGCGCTGGATAAGAAGAAGGAGGCACAGTAAGTTATGGAAAGCAGCAGAAAAGAAGGCGGCATCGTACAGCTTGTCGTCGTACTGGGCCTGATCACCTTTGTATGCGCCCTGCTTCTGGGCTTCATCAACGCAGTAACAGCGGACAAGATCGCTCAGAACAATGAGAATACCCGCAACGAAGCGATGGCGGTCATCATGCAGGATGCCGAGAGCTTCGAGGCGGTCGAGGTCGGCGAGGAATGGACCGCGCCGGAGGACAAGGGCCAGCCGCCCATTTCCGGTGTATATGAGGCGCAGGCCGGCGGCGAGACCATCGGCTACTGCGTAGAGGTCAACCCGAGCGGCTTCGGCGGCACGCTGACCATGATCGTCGGCATCAATCTGGACGGTACGGTCGCGGGCGCGCAGGTCACCGCGCACGGCGAGACCCCGGGCCTGGGCGCGAAAGCGCAGTCCGACCCGAACTGGATCACCCAGTTTGCGGGCCAGCCGGCGGACGGCAGCCTGGCGGTTACCAAGGACGGCGGCACGATCAATGCCATCACCGGTTCGACCATCACGTCCCGTGCGGTAACGCTCGGCGTGAACACTGCGGCCAACTGCGTCGCAAGCCTGGGTTAAAGGAGGAAGCCAAATGAATTTCAAAGAGCAGTTGAAGGCGGGCGTCATCCTCGATAACCCGATCTTCATGCAGACCATCGGCCTGTGCCCGACACTGGCCACCTCGACCTCGCTGTCCAATGCTATCGGCATGGGCGTTGCGGCAACGGTCGTACTGATCTGCTCCAATATTGTTATTTCCGCGCTGCGCCGGTTTATTCCGGATAAGGTGCGTATTGCGGCATTTATCACCATTATCGCGGCGTTCGTTACCACGATCGACCTTGCGCTGCAGGCATTCGTGCCCAGCCTGGCCGCATCGCTCGGCCTGTTCCTGCCGCTGATCGTTGTTAACTGCATCATCCTCGGCCGCGCCGAGGCGTATGCATCCAAGAATGCGGTTCTGCCCTCTGCGGTGGACGGCCTTGTCATGGGCCTGGGCTTTACCTTCGCGCTGGTGCTGATGGGCTTCTTCCGTGAGCTGCTCGGCGCAGGCACCTTCCTGTCCGGCCTGTCCACGCTGCTGCCGTTCCTGTCCGGTGTGATCCCGGCGGAGGGCTTTGCCATCCCGTTCTTTAACAGCAATCCCATGGTTATGATGATCCTGCCTGCCGGCGGCTTCCTCATGCTGGGCTTTATCTTCGCCGCGATCCAGAAGATCATGGCCGGAAAGGAGGACAAGTAAATGCCTTTCGTATTTCCTGATTCCATGGGCCTGACCGAGATCCTTTCGCTCGCTGTGGCGTCCATCCTGGTCAACAACTACATCCTGGTTCAGTTCCTGGGCTGCTGCTCGTTCTTCGGTGTTTCCAAGAAAACCGATACGGCGATCGGCATGGGCATGGCGGTTGTATTCGTTATGGCCCTGTCCAGTGCGGTTACCTGGGCGGTACAGTATTTCATCCTGGAGCCGCTCAACCTGCAGTACATGCAGACCATCGCGTTTATCCTGGTTATTGCAACGCTCGTCCAGTTCGTTGAGATGTTTATGAAGAAGTCGATGCCTGCGCTGTATTCCGCGCTCGGTATCTTCCTGCCCCTGATCACCACCAACTGCGCGGTGCTCGGCGCGGCTATCTCGAACATCGACAACAGCTATTCGTTCATCGGCTCGATGGTATACGGTGTCGGCTCCGGCCTGGGCTATACGCTGGCGATCGTCCTGTTCTCCTCGATCCGTGAGCGTCTGGACGCAACCTCGAAGTGCCCCAAGTGCTTTGAAGGCTTCCCGATCGCGCTGGTTTCCGCCGCGCTGCTCGCGATGTCCTTCATGGGCTTCTCCGGCCTGTCGATCTGGTAAGCAAGGGGGAAAGATAA
>DXFS01000044.1 GCA_019114345.1 Candidatus Agathobaculum pullistercoris
GTCATCGAGATGGGCTATGCGAGCGGCCTGCACCGTGAGGCGCTGATTGCTACCGGCGTTGTGCTGTTTGTGTTCATCCTGCTGATCAATCTGGCGTTCTCGGTGCTCAAAAGGAGGAAGGACGCATGACGAGCGAAGCCACAAAAACCACGGAAAAAGTCGAAACCAAGGCAAAGGAGCAGCCCAAAAAGCTGTACGGGCGCGGCAAGGCGCGCGTGCAGAAAGGGCTGGTTTATGCAGCGGCGGTCATCACGTTTGCCGTGCTGCTGTTCCTGATCGCTTACATCCTGATCAACGGCATCCCGAACCTCAAGCTTTCTCTGTTTGAGTGGACCTACAATTCGGACAACGTATCCATGATGCCGGCGATCATTACTACGGTTGAGATGACCCTGCTCGCGCTGGTCATCGCCGTACCGCTCGGCCTGTTCACCGCCATTTACCTCAATGAGTACGCCAAGCGCGGCAACAAGCTGGTCAATCTGATCCGCATCACAACCGAGACGCTGTCCGGCATCCCGTCTATCGTGTACGGCCTGTTCGGCATGCTGTTCTTTGTCACCCAGCTGCACTGGGGCTACTCGCTGATCGCGGGCGGCATGACGCTGGCGATCATGATCCTGCCGCTCATCATGCGCACCGCAGAGGAAGCGTTGATGGCCGTGCCGGATACCTTCCGCGAGGGCTCGTTCGGCCTGGGCGCCGGCCGCCTGCGCACGGTGTTCCGCATCGTACTGCCGAGCGCGATGCCCGGCATCCTGTCCGGCATCATCCTGGCGATCGGCCGTATCGTCGGCGAGACCGCCGCGCTGATCTTCACCGCGGGCACGATGGCGCAGATCCCCGGCCTGTTCCAGTCCGGCCGTACACTGGCGATCCACATGTATGTCCTGTCCGGCGAGGGCCTGCACATGAACGAAGCGTACGCGACTGCAGTCGTGCTGCTGGTCGTCGTGCTGCTGATGAATGCGCTCTCGGCGTTTGTTGCCAAAAAGCTGACCAAAAAGTAATCGGAGGAAGCCATGGAGCAGAATAAAATTGAGATCAAGGACATGAACCTCTATTACGGAGATTTCCATGCCCTGCACGATATTGACTTAAACATCAAGGCAAATGAGATCACGGCGTTTATCGGCCCGTCCGGCTGCGGCAAGTCCACCCTGCTGCGCTCGCTCAACCGCATGAACGACCTGGTGGAAGGCTGCAAGATCACGGGCGACATCCGGCTGGACGGCGAGGACATTTACCATGACTGCGATGTAAACCTGCTGCGCAAGCGCGTGGGCATGGTGTTCCAGAAGCCCAATCCGTTCCCGATGTCGATCTACGATAATATTGCATACGGCCCGCGTACGCACGGCATCAAAAACCGTGTCAAGCTGGACGAGATCGTCGAGACCTCGCTGCGTCATGCTGCGATCTGGGACGAGACCAAGGACTGCCTGAAAAAGTCTGCGCTGTCCATGTCCGGCGGCCAGCAGCAGCGTATCTGCATTGCGCGCGCTTTGGCGGCCGATCCGGAGGTGCTGCTGATGGACGAGCCGACCTCTGCGCTTGACCCGATTTCGACTGCAAAGATCGAAGACCTTGTTTTAGAGCTGAAAAAAGATTATACTATTGTCATGGTGACGCACAATATGCAGCAGGCGACCCGTGTGTCCGATACGACCGCCTTTTTCCTGCTGGGCGATATGATCGAGGCGGGCGATACGGAAAGCCTGTTCTCCATGCCGAAGGACAAGCGCACTGAGGATTATATCACGGGGAGGTTCGGCTGATGAGAAACCGTTTCGACACCCAGCTCATGGAGCTGAACAACGAGCTGATCGCCATGGGCGCGCTTTGCGAAAATGCGATCGCCAGCTCGGTCAAGGCGCTGCTCAACGGGGATGTCAAGCTTGCCGCTTCGGCTATCCGCATCGACCAGGAGATCGACCGCAAGGAGCGCGAGATCGAGTCCATGTGCTTAAAGCTTCTGCTTCAGCAGCAGCCGGTCGCGAGTGACCTGCGTCTGATCTCGTCCGTGCTTAAGATGATCACGGATATCGAGCGCATCGGCGACCAGGCGAGCGACATTGCGGAGATTGTTACCTTCCTGTCCGGGGCATGCGGGCATAATAAGCACATCGAGGAAATGGCGCAGGCGACCATCAAGATGGTTACCGACAGCCTGGATGCGTTCGTGCGCCGCGATCTGTCGCTCGCATGGAGCGTGATCGAGTATGACGATGTGGTGGATAACCTGTTTACCGAGTGCAAAAAGGACCTGATTGCGGAAATCGCACAGAATCCGGATGACGGAGAGCGTGTGCTGGATATCCTGATGATCGCAAAATACCTGGAGCGCATCGGTGACCATGCGACCAATATTGCAGAATGGGTGGAGTTTTCCATTACCGGCACGCATAAGGGGACGCATGACTGATTGACAAAAAGCGGCGCGGGGCATTCCATGGCGGAATGTCCGCGCGCTGTACGGGCGGAGCCTGCCCGTATTTTTGTGAAAATCACTGCGGAGCAGTGATTTTCTGTTACATGTGCGCCGGATGGCGCGGAAGTTGGGTTTGATATTGCCGCAACGGGGCGGCTTTTGAGGAGGAAACGCATGATTTTTTGCGTGGAGGACGATACAGGCATCCGGGAGCTGGTTGTCTATACGCTGCAGAACACCGGGCTGGAAGCGCGCGGATTTGCGGATGGTGCAGCGTTGTTTGAGGCGCTGCGCATGGAAAAGCCGCAGCTGATCCTTCTGGATATTATGCTCCCCGGTGAGGATGGCATTTCGATCCTGCGGCAGCTGCGCGCCGCACCGGAAACAGCAAAGCTGCCGGTCATCCTGGTGACTGCAAAAAACACGGAGTATGATAAGGTGATCGGGCTGGACAGCGGGGCGGATGATTACATTGCCAAGCCATTCGGCATGATGGAACTGGTCGCCCGGATCCGCGCGGTGCTGCGCCGCACACAGGGCGAGACGCAGGAGCAGGAGGAATCCCATCTGCTGGTTGCGGGCAGCATCTGCGTCGATGAGCGGGCGCACAGCGTGTATGTCGGAGAGAACGAGGTGCAGCTGACCTTGAAGGAATACCAGCTGCTGTGCCTGCTGATGAAAAACCGCGGTGCAGTGCTGACGCGCGATGTGCTGCTGGAAAATATCTGGGGCTATGGCAATGAGAGTGAGACCCGCACAGTGGATGTGCACATCCGCACGCTGCGGCAGAAGCTGGGTACGGGCGGCTCTATGATCGAAACCGTGCGCGGCGTAGGTTACCGCATGGGAGACCACGGATGAGAAAACGCGTATTCGGCAGTATTTTTCTGACCGCACTGGTCACGTTGCTGCTGACTGCATCCCTGCTGCTGATTGCGGTTCATTCCGGGCTGTCGCATGATATGCGGGGCCGCCTGGCAAATGAATGCAACTATATTGCTGCGGTTGTGCAGGATAATGACTGGGAAGAGCTGGGGCGCATTGGACAAGTGTATGCAGACCGCATCACACTGATCGATGCGGATGGGACGGTCCTCTATGACAATGAGAGTGATGCGGAAGAGATGGAGAACCATGCAGCCCGTCCGGAAGTCGCAGATGCATTGGAAAACGGCGTAGGCGAATCCAGCAGACTGTCGGCAACGCTTTCGGAACAGACCTATTACTATGCGCTGCGTCTGGGAAATGGAACGGTGCTGCGCGTTTCATCCACGGCAGACAGTGCGCTTGGCGCGTTGTCGACCGCCTCTCCGTGGATTGTGCTGATCGTCCTTCTCGCACTCTTGGTGGCGGCGCTTCTGGCCAGCTGGCTGACCCATGTTTTCCTGGAGCCGATCGTATCGCTCGACCTGCATGCACCGCTGAAAAATGACGCATATGACGAATTATCGCCTTTGCTGCACCGCATGGATAAACAGAACCATAAAATCGATTCCCAGATGAACGAACTCAAGCGCCGGCAGGCGGAATTTGACGATATTACCGCCCGGATGGATGAAGGGCTGATCCTTTTTTCCGCACAGGGGGACATCCTGTTCGCAAACCGTGCGGTCTGCGCGCTGTTCCCCAAGGACAGCGCGAGCGGAGGCTATATGACGCTGTGCCGTGACCCGGAATATATCCGGGTGGTAGAGGCGGCGCTGGGCGGCAAAAGTGTACACGGGCGCATGGAAAAGGACGGCCGTGTCTATTCGCTGACGGCAAGTTCGGTTGCGGAGGATGGGCAGGGGCATGCCGCGGTTTTGTTCATGGTCGACATTACCGAGCGCGACCAGGCGGAACGCCAGCGGCAGGAGTTCACTGCAAATGTGTCGCACGAGCTCAAAACCCCGCTGACCAGCATCATGGGCTATGCCGAGATCATGGAAAACGGCATTGTCCGGCCGGAGGATATCATTCCGTTTGCGGGGAAAATCCGTTCAGAGGCACAGCGGCTGCTGACGCTGATCGAAGATATTATCCGTCTGTCGCAGCTGGATGAGGGCGGCGCCCCGGCGGCGTTTGAACCGGTTGAACTCAGCGTCCTGTGCGGCACGGTGCGCGACCGGCTGCAGCATAAGGCGGCGGCGCACAAGATCAGGCTCAGTATTGGCGGAAAGCCGGTAACGGTATCCGGCGAGCGCCGTACGCTGGAACAGATGATTTTCAACCTTGCGGATAATGCGATTGCCTACAACAATCCAAACGGCAGTGTTCGGCTTGAAACCGGCGTGGAAAACGGAGCGCCTTTTGTGCGCGTGGCAGATACCGGAATCGGCATTGCGCCTGCGGACCAGCAGCGCGTGTTCGAGCGGTTTTACCGCGTGGATAAGAGCCACAGCAAGATGACCGGCGGCACCGGGCTTGGGCTGTCCATCGTTAAGCATGGAGCGGCAATGCATCACGCGGAGATCGAGATGCAGAGCGCCCTGGGCGAGGGGACAACGATCACCCTGCGCTTCCCCAAAACACAGGCAGAATAAAAACACCCCCGCAGGCATATTGCCTGCGGGGGTGTTTTCTGCTGGGTGCGATATTCGTCTTCCGTCCAGCGCGAAGATGAGCAGAGGACAGCGGCATTACGCACTGCGGAGTAGAACGTCCATTGCCGGCTATGAGTACAGAATATCAGAAAAATGTCCCCGGCACGGGATAACCATATCCGCCAAGCCGCAATGTTTGTGTGTCATCATTACGACAGCCTGCGCTTGAAATCCTCATACCCAAACATGCGCACGGCCTCATCCGTGCCGTCCGCGCGGCGGATGGCGATGAGCGGCAGTGGCACACCGTTGAAGGTGTTGGTCTTGACCATGGTGTACAGCGCCATGTCCTCAAATACGACCTGCTCGCCCTCGAGCAGACGGGTGTCGAACGAATACTCGCCGATCACGTCTCCGGCGAGGCAGGAGCGGCCGGTCAGCAGATAGGTGAACGCCTTTTTGTCCGGCTCACCCGAACGCCACACCGGCGGGCGGTAGGGCATTTCGAGCACGTCCGGCATGTGGCAAGCCGCCGAGGTATCTAGGATCGCGATGTCCTTGCCGTTGTGCATGACCTCGAGCACGGTGGAAACCAGCCAGCCTGCGTTCAGCACGACCGCTTCGCCCGGCTCGAGATAGATCTGCACGCCATATTTTTCACGCAGATCGTTAATGCACTTGACGAGGGTCTCCACATCGTAATCGTCGCGCGTGATGTGGTGGCCGCCGCCGAGGTTGAGCCACTTCATGCCTTCCATATATTCGCCGAAGCGTTCTTCAAATGCTGCAACCGTGCGGACAAGGTCGTCTGCATTCTGTTCACACAGGGTGTGGAAGTGGAACCCTTCGATGCCGGCGAGCAGTTCGGGCTGGAAGTTGGCCTCCGTGATGCCGAGGCGGGAAGTGGGACCGCAGGGGTCGTACATTGCATGTTCCGCGGGCTGGGTAGAGCACTCGGGGTTGAGACGCAGGCCGCAGCTTTTGCCCGCGGCGCGCGCCAGATTGCCGTATGCCTTCCACTGGTTGAACGAATTGAACACAATGTGGTCGGCGTACCGTAAAATCTCCTGGAATTCGCCTTCTGCGTAGGCGGGGGAGTAGACATGCGTCTCGCCGCCGAATTCCTCCTTGCCGAGACGGGCCTCATACAGGCCGGAGGCTGTAGTGCCCGCGAGGTACTCGCGCAGCAGCGGGTATACCGAGAACATGGAAAACGCCTTCTGCGCGAGCAGGATCTTTGCGCCCGTGCGCTCGGCCACGCCGCGCAGCACTGCAAGATTCTGCACCAGCCGGTTCTCGTCTACGATAAAACAGGGGGTGGGAAGCTCGGTAAATCTCATATCAGTCCACCAGCACCGGATTGTCGTTGATCTGCCACGGCAGGCCCCACTTGTTCAGGGCTTCCATGTACGGATCGGGATCGAACTCTTCAACCGTAAATACGCCGGGTTTGT
>DXFS01000045.1 GCA_019114345.1 Candidatus Agathobaculum pullistercoris
CGGTGCTTTTCATCAGAACGCTGCTGATTGAAAAACAGCCATTTTCCGTGGTTACCACATAGGATAACTGAACAGCGAAAAGTCCGGAAAAGCCCGAAATACCAAGGAAAAACGGCTCAAAAACGAGCGCAATACGGCCTCAAGGCTGCACGTCGCGCACCGCAGTTCTCCAAGCGCTGAATTTTACAGCTTATACCGCCAAACAGCCGTTTGGCGGTATTTTTTATACGTTGGCAGCAAAAGCCGTCTGCTCTGTGTACAGGGCGGACGGCTTTTATTTTTTGCGCGCTTGACCATACCGCATCAAACTGCCCCGATAAATGCCCGCCCAATGAAGGATTTCTTCGTTCGGTCAGCCGTGATCCGGAAGGGAGGGATGACAATGAAAACGCGGGCCGCAGGGCCTGTACCAAAGGAACGTATCGGACGGGGAAGCCGCATAATATGAATTGGGGGCAGCAGCTGCGTATTATTCAAAACGGCCACCGCCTCCGCACAGAAGCAAAGGAGGAAGCCATGAATTTGAAGGTTAGAATCAAAAACCCGGTGTTCTGGGTACAGATTATTCTGGGCGCATTTGCGACCGCGCTGGCCTATGCAGGTCTGACGGCGGCCGACATGACCAACTGGGGCGGCGTACTGGATGTAATCGTCAGCACGGCAAAAAATCCGTACTGCATGTTCCTGATTGCATGCAACGTGTGGTCGGCGGTCAACGATCCGACCACCAGCGGCATCACGGACAGCGACCGGGCGAAAACCTACACGGAACCCTTGCAGAAATAACAAAAGCCGCCAAAGGGCGGCAAATATAGACAAAGGACGGCGCGCGATGATATAATCGGTCGGGCGCTGTCGTTCCCAGCGGCGGGCGGCTGGCCACTCCTTGCGAAAGGGGTGGTGCGTATGAACATGAAATTCCTAAGGATTTCAATATGTGCAGCAATCTTGTTACACATTTTTGTTACATATGCAAAGTAGCCGCCCCTACGACCAAATAGATGCGGCTACTTTGTAGTTAACTCTTAGGGTCAGCCGTCTGCCGACAGCGCCCCTTTGTATCTATATTATACCATGCGCTCCGACAAAGTCAAGGCGGGGCATTTTGCTTGCCCCAGAGAGGAGCATTTATGAAGATCTTACTCATTGCAGGTCACGGCGGCACGCCGTATGATTCGGGCGCGGTGGGGAACGGCTATACCGAGGCGGTCGAGACCCGCCGCATGGCAAACGCCGTTGCGCCGCTGCTGCGGGCGTACGGATTCGAGGCAGAGCTGTATGACCAGTCCGAGGATGCGTACAAGGTAGTGACGCAGGGCGGTTCGCTGCCGCTCTCGGGTGTTTCCTATGTGCTTGAGTTCCACCTGAACGCAGCAGCGAACGATGCAGCAGGCAATGGCGTGACGACGGGGAGCGAAATCTGGGTACACACGAACGAGCAGGGCGTGACCGTCGAGCAGGCGGTTTTGCGGCGGATCGCGGCGCTGGGCTTCAAAAACCGCGGGGTCAAACGATCCAGCAGCCTTGCTGTGCTCAAGCATGTATTCAAGCGCGGTATATCCCATGCACTGATCGAGACCTGCTTTATTGACGACAGGGACGACATGATGCTGTACAGCGCAAAGTTTGACGCCATCGCCCGCGCGATCGCGGATGGCGTGGCAGAGGGCTTCGGAAAAGCGGTAACAGATACGGTAAAGGAGGATGACGAGATGGTCGAACAGAAGCGCATCCATATCGACGGCAAAGACTACAACTGCGAGGTGATCGAGAAGGAGGGCTACAACTATGTGAAGCTGGCCAGCCTGACGCAGGCGGGTTACAATGTGACCTATGATGCCGAAACGAAAAACCCTGGCATAGCTGCGCCGCAGACGCGCGCGGAGGTGCCGGATGGGGACAGCGCAGTGCAGGACGCCATCGACAAGGTGCAGGCCGTCTGTGGGCTGGAAGAGCAGACCATTGCCTATCTGCGCCGGTATCAGTATGGCGACGACCTGCTGCGCAAGCTGGCGGATGCGATGAACTGAACGCCCGGAAAGAGACAGCAAAAAGCCCTGCGCCAGGCAGGGCTTTTTGCGTGGGAAAATTTTTCTCCAAAAGGGATTGACAACTGTTGCTGCCTGTGTATGATATGAAGTATACTTCACATGAAGCGCACTTCGTGTGAAGCGCCCTTCACGGGAAAGGAGGCCGAAGGGATTTGAAAAACAAGGTCAGGGAGCT
Source organism: Candidatus Agathobaculum pullistercoris (assembly GCA_019114345.1). GTDB lineage: Bacteria > Bacillota > Clostridia > Oscillospirales > Butyricicoccaceae > Agathobaculum > Agathobaculum pullistercoris. The sequence goes on from DXFS01000045.1 coordinate 2,227, forward strand.
GCGAACCGCAGCCGGTCTGACGCAGCAGCAGCTGGCCGAGCGGGTGCATGTGTCCTCGCGCACAGTCATTTCCCTGGAAAAGGGGCAGTACAATCCCTCGCTGCTGCTGGCCTACCGGATCGCCGAGCTGTTCGGTACGACGATAGAGGATTTATATTGCCTCGCGGAAAACAAGGCGGAGGAGGATAAGAAGTATGAAGATCTATAATAAAAAGAACTTCCGGTACGGGCTGGGCATGACCATACTCGGCGTACTCATGCTGCTTACCAGCATCTGGAAGGGGTTCGACGTCAAGGGGACGGTTATCCTCGCGCTCTGTCTGTTTCTGGGGATTGGCCTTCTGCTGCGCAGTCTGTCGCACGATATGTCGCGCGAGGATAAGATCGCGGAACTCGACGAGCGCAACAAGCTGGTCGAGTGGCGCGCGAAAAGCCGGGCACTTGGTATCGCAGAGCTGATCTGCGCGGCCTGTATTCTGGTGAGTATTGTCGGCATGCGCGTTGTGGAAGATTTTTTCGGCGGCATGCTGGTGGCGTTTGGGCTGATGTATACCACTATGCTGCTGGCCGAGCTTTTCACACTGCTGTATTACAACAAAAAGCTCTGATCCTGTCCGATTTTGCGGGGATCGCGCCGTCCGGATTGCCCGGGCGGCGTATTTGTGCTACAATAGGCAGAGAAACCAACCCGCAGCATACGGAGGAAATGAGATGGAATTTGCTGATTTTTTCGAGATGGACCGGCTGTCCGAGCACGATGAGGAGCAGCTGATCGAATCCGCGATGCAGCTGCAGCAGGTCATGCTGCTCTATGAGGCAGGCATCCGCGAGATCAAGACCAAGCTGGATATCCTGAGCGATGAATCGCGTATTTCTGGCAAGCCCAATCCGATCGACTCAATCAAGAGCCGCATCAAGACCCCGCGCAGTATCATCGGCAAGCTCAAACGGCGCGGCTACCCGATCTCCCTGCAGTCGATGATGGAAAACCTGAACGACATCGGCGGCATCCGCGTGATCTGCCCGTTTATCGAGGATATCTACACGGTTGCAGATATGCTCATGCGGCAGGACGATCTGACGCTGATCGAGAAAAAGGACTACATCCAAAATCCCAAGCCCAACGGCTATCGCAGTTTGCACCTGATCCTGGAGGTGCCGATTTTCCTGTCTGAGGCGACCAAGCCGGTACGCATTGAGCTGCAGCTGCGCACGATCGCCATGGACTTCTGGGCGAGCCTGGAGCACCAGCTGCGGTACAAGTCAGATATCGAAGTGCCGCCGCAGATTTCGGACGACCTCAAGGCCTGCGCGGATGTGATCGCCGCAACGGACGAAGAGATGCAGCGTATTGCTAAGGAACTGCACGTATTATAAGGGAAAGGAAGCCATTACTGATGCAATACATACCTGTAATCACGCTGGCGCTCGTCATTGTGCTGCTCGTGCTGGTGATCGTGCTGCTTGTGCGCAAGCCGGCTTCGGCGGCGCGCACGGACAGCGGCGATATGGGCGGCACGATCACGGCGCTCGGCTCGCTGGTCAGCCAGAACCTGAAGGAGGGCCGTGAGGCCCAGCGGCAGCAGCTGGCCGACATGGACAAAAGCCTGACCGGCAAAATGGGCAGCGTGACCGACCAGCTCGGACAGTTTGAGCGCCGTCTGCACGGTTTCACGGCCGAGACCACGCAGAACCTCGAAAATATCCGCACGACGGTGGATAAAAACCTGCGCGCCATGCAGGAGGATAACAACAAAAAGCTGGACGATATGCGGCAGATCGTGGACGAAAAGCTGCAGAAGACGCTGTCTGAGCGTATGAATGAGTCCTTCCGGCTGGTCAACGAGCGTCTCGAGCAGGTCTACAAGGGCCTTGGCGAGATGCAGACGCTTGCGCAGGGCGTGGGCGACCTGAAAAAGGTGCTGACCAACGTCAAGACACGCGGCATTGTGGGTGAAATCCAGCTTGGCGCGATTTTGGAGGACATCCTCGCGCCTGACCAGTACGAAGTGAACGTCGCCACGCGGCCGGGCAGCCGCAATGTTGTCGAATATGCGGTCAAGCTGCCGGTCGAGGACGGCGGGCATGTCTGGCTGCCGATCGACTCCAAGTTCCCGGGCGATACCTACGGCGCGCTGCGCGACGCCTATGAGGACGGTTCGCGCGAGCAGATCGACGCCTGCGCCAGGCAGCTGGTCGCCACGCTCAAGGCCGAAGCGAAGGATATTCACGACAAATATCTGGAACCGCCGTACACCACGGATTTCGGCATCCTGTTCCTGCCGTTCGAGGGGCTGTACGCCGAGGTGGTCAATCGCGGCCTGATCGAGGTGCTGCAGCGCGACTACCATGTCAATATCGCAGGCCCGAGCACCATGGCGGCGCTGCTGAACAGCCTGCAGATGTCCTTCCGCACGATCGCGATCCAGAAGCGTTCGGGCGAGGTATGGAACGTGCTGGGCGCGGTCAAGACCGAGTTTGACAAATTCGAAGCCTGCCTGACGCAGACCCAGACACGTCTCGACCAGGCCAGCCGCGAGCTGGACAAGCTGGTTGGCACGCGTACGCGCGCAATCAAGCGTAAGCTTAAGGGCGTGACCGAGCTGAGCGAAGCGGAAAGCCAGGCCGTGCTTGGTTTTGACAGGGACGGAACAGAAACGGAAAACGAAGAATAAAGAAAAAAGAGGCTGGCCGGTACAGGACAGCCTCTTCACAATTTCTTAAGAAATATTTCATAATTTCATGCAGGAAAAATTTTGCGGAATGCGGTAAAATAAAAAACAGAAAAAGCAAAACATATTGAAAATAGGAGGGAACATAGCATGAAACAGGAAAATATGCATGGTGGAGGGCTGTGGTCCTTGCTGAAACATTTCGTGGAATCGTGGTTTGGCCCGATCGAGCGCAGCAAGTACCGCTGGCGCTGATATCCGCTACAATACTGTGCGGCGGCAGCAATGTGCGCCCTGCACTGCAAGGCTCCTGCCGTCCGGCAGGGGCCTTTTTTCATCTGAAAACGGATACCGTCCGGCGCAGCGGGGCGAATGAAGCGGTTAAACAGGCGGCAGTTGTTACAGAACCGTAAAAATTCACATGCAGGTAGTTGACAGCACTGTTTGCACTGCTTATAATAAAACCAACGCAATATCTGGTAGAAAGGAACCGCATCGCGCCATGCATCTTGACGGCGATAACTGCATAACCGGTCGGACAAGGCATACCCGTATCTCTGACAAAGAGAATAGTACGGGGCATGCCTTTTTGTGTATTTTGCAGACGGATGCGGGGGAGACAAAATGAATTTGGAAAAAAAGCGAAGCTTCATTATCAATATTCTGTATTTCGGCCTGATGGTGCTGATTTTATTCGTGCTGCTGAAATACGCGCTGCCGCTGCTCATGCCGTTCGTGATCGGCTTTGTGATCGCCTATCTGCTCAAGCGGCCGATCCGGTTTGTTTCGACCAAGCTGAAGGTCAACCGCAAGCTGGTTGCGATCATTATGGTGCTGGTTTTTTACTGTACGATCGGCCTGCTGCTCGTGCTGCTCAGCATCAAAGCATTTACCGCGGCGGGGGACTTTCTGCAGCAGCTGCCGTCTTTCTATACCTGGCGTGTCGAGCCGGTGCTGATGAATATTTTCGACGGTATCGAGAAATCTGTACTCAGCATGGATGCATCGCTGGTAGCATCTCTGGAAGATCTGTGGGGCGAGTTTGTCAATTCACTCGGCCAGATCGTATCCACCCTTTCGGGCAGTGCAATCAGCGTTTTGTCCAGTCTTGCAGGATCGCTGCCCGGCCTGTTCATCAAGCTGCTGCTGATGATTATTTCCACTTTTTTTATTGCGCTGGACTATGACCGGATTGCCTCGTTTTTCGTCCGGCAGCTGAGCGAGAATGCGCAGGAGGTGTTCTGGGAGATCAAAGAGTATGTGACCGGAACGCTGTTTGTCTGCATCCGGTCGTATGCGATCATTATGTCGATCACCTTTGTCGAACTGTCCATCGGCCTGTCGGTGATCGGCATTGAAAACGCGGTCGTAATCGCATTGCTGATTGCAATATTCGATATCCTGCCTGTGCTCGGCACGGGTGGCATCATGATCCCTTGGGCGGTCATCACAGCAATCCAGGGCGAATACCGCATGGCGATTGCATTGTTTGCGGTATATATTGTGGTCACGATCATCCGCAATATCATCGAACCCAAAATTGTAGGCAGCCAGCTCGGCCTGCATCCAGTGGCGACGCTTGCCAGCCTGTATGTGGGCGCGCAGCTGTTCGGCGCGGTGGGTCTTTTTGGATTCCCGATCGCGCTGTCGCTGCTGCGGTACCTGAACGAGCAGGGGACACTTAAGATATTCAAATAGCGCTGGCTGAAATGCGATGTCCCGGCCGGTGGCAACAGCAGGGAAGGCCCCATGGAATTATCATTCCGTGGGGCCTTCCTCTGTTATTTTGAAAGGTATGGTAGCACCGCATCACGAGGTGGACGGCGCCTTGCCCAGCGCACGGGTATACCGCACCATGCGCCATACCACGAACACCGCGACGATCAGCTCGGTTATCGGCATTGCAAACCACAGCGCCTCGGGCGCGAACAGCGCAGGCAGCGCATAGATCAGCGCGCCGCTGATGACAAGGCCGCGGGCAACCGAAACCACCATCGCAGCGCCCGGCTTCATCAGCGCCTGGAAGTAATAGGTCGAGAAGATGTTGAGCGGCAGCAGCAGGAACGAGATGCAGTAGCTGCGGATGATCGGGGGCGCGACCGCGAGCACGCTTTCGGTCGGCGTCATAAATACGCGCACAATCCCGTTCGGCGCAGCAAGCGTCAGTACGGTCCAGAACAGGCTGAACCCTGCAACCGCGTACAGCGCGTAGCGCAGCGTCTGCCGGATGCGCGTCCATTCCTTTGCGCCGAGGTTGCGCGAGATGATCGGCTGTGCGGCCTGCCCGATGCTGTAGGCGCAGCACTGTACGATCGTGCTGACATTGACGATGATGCCGTAGACCGAAAGGCCGTCCGCGCCGATATAGCGCATGATCTGACGGTTGAACAGCATGGTCAGGATACCCATCGCCACGTCGATAAAGAAGGTGGAAAACCCGGTGACGATGATCTGCTGGATCTGGAGCAGCACGCGCTTCGGGCGCACCAGACGCAGCGTGCACTTACGCGAGAAGAAGTGCGTTAGCATGACAAAGAACGTGATCGCCGCGCCGATCGCAGTTGCAAGGCCTGCGCCGAAGATGCCCATATCGCAGGTGAATACGAAGAAGTAGTCACCGAAGATGTTGAAAATGCCGCCTGCGAGCACGCCTGCGGTCGCAAGACCGGGGTTGCCGTCGTTGCGCAGGAAGGCTGCCAGCATCTGGTTAAACAGGAAAAACGGCACAACGAACTTGATCGGCAGCACATAATCCTGCGCGAGCGGGAGCAGCGCGTCCGAAGCGCCGAACAGACGCAGCATGGGCACGTCGAAAAACGCGATCACGATCCACCACAGCGCCGCAAAGACCACCGACAGGCCGAGCGCGGTGGTGAAATATTCGTTTTCGTCCTCGTGGCGGGTTTTCCCGCTGCCGCGCAGCGTGGAGAACAGCACCGAGCCGCCGATGCCCGCCAGCAGGCCGAAGCTGTAGATGATGTTCCAAACCGGCGCGACGACCGCGAGCGCCGCCGTGCCGTCCGGACCTTGGTACTGGCCGACCATCGCCATGTCCACGACGCTGTAGATCGAGCTGGTCAGCGCGCTGCCGAACGCCGCTGCCAGATAGCGGAAGAACAGCGGTTTGACTTTGTCCTTGAGCAAGTCCATGTGATTTATCCCCTTTTTGCAATGTGGTTCCAAACGGAAAGCAGCAAAAAAGCCGGATAAGATTACGGGCGTTTCAGCCCGTCACCTTATCCGGCTTATCATTTCCAACGAATGACTTGCCCTCCGTGTGAGCGTGGTCTATTGTAGCACTAGGGAAACCTGCAGTCAATGGCGAAAGTGACGAAAATCAGCGCGGCTTTTCACTCGTCCGTGCGCAAACGTTCCACAATGCTCTGCCTTGCCGTGCCGCGATAAGTGACAAGCGGGATGGCAAGCCCCAGCAGGATGAACACCGGCAGCAGCACCGCAAGCGGGAGCACGCTGAACTTGTACACAAAGAACCAGAACACGTTCGCGCACCCCGCGCCGATGAGCGGCCCCAGCGTGACGCTCAGGACGGTGCTGACCGCCATGGCGAGCAGGGCGTAATACAGCCCCTCGAGCATGAGCATGTGTCTCAGCTGTTTTCCCGTCATGCCGATGGCCTGCAAAACCGCAAACTCGTGCCTGCGCGTGATGATGCCGGTCAGCACAGCGTTTAAGAAGTTGAGTATGCCGACCAGCCCGATGATCAGGCTGAGCGCACTGCCGAGCGTCAGGAACATGCTGCGCATGCTCTCGAACTCGGCCTGATAGGTCGCCTTGCTCTCGTAGTCAAACAGCGGCTGCACGTTTTCCGTGTAGTCTGCGAGGAAGGCTTCCATTTCGCTGTCCGTGCCGTCCTCGACGTCGAACACATAGGTCATCACCGAATCGGTCTGCGAGTCCTGCTTGAATTGCTCCGCGCCCAGCACGAACTGGTCCGCGCCGTAAAAGCGGTAGTCGATCGAGCCGGGGATAGTGACCGCCGCCGCGACCGTATACTCCACATCGCGGTAAGTTTTGGCACGCGAGCTGACGCTGACCCCGCTGGCATAGGCTGCATCGACTTCTTCCTGCGGGATGACTTCGCCCGTGTCCGTGTAGTAGTATTCGTATTCCGCCACATAGCGCAGGTGCACCTTGTCGCCCACCTTCGCCCAGTGGGACTGCGCTTCCGGGTCGCCGTAGTCGTCGGTCGCATACACCGCTGCAATCGCGTTTTTCGTGGGATCGGACAGGTCGGACAGGTCGCCGTCCAGCACGGTCAGTTTGGACAGCGGGAAGTCCTCCATGCCGTAGAGCTGGGCGCGGTCGACGATCTGGCCAGCTTCGTTATGCTCGGCTTGTTCGACCATCTGATCCAGATATTCCGCCGGATACCACTGGCCGTTGTTCTGGCAGAACCAATCCTCGGAGACAAACTCCTGCACGCTGGACACCTGCCCGTAGATGCGGCCGGACTGCGTGATGCCGCCCTCGGCGTCGATGTCCGCGATCACGTTTTCGGGCACGGCCTCGTCGGTTGAGGAAAAACCCGAACCGGTCTGGAAGTACGCCGCGTCGCCCACGATGAAATCGACCGCCGACTTGCTCGCGAGGTACCGGTCCATGTCAAAGCCGATCGCGAAGGTGTAGGTCAGCTGCATGAGCACCACCGCGAGCGCAAGCGAAATGACCGTGATAACCGTCTTGCTGCGGCTGCGGCCGAGGTTCATCCACGCCATGCGCGGCAGCTTGGCGCCGTAGGCCGCGCGTTTGGCGGCGTGCCTGCCCTTGGATTTCTTCGGCTGCCTAACGTCCGCGTCCGTGTACCGCACGGCCTCGACCGGCGACACGCGCGCGGCCATCCGGCCCGGCTTGCGGCAGGAGATGCGCACGGTGATGAGCGAGAACACGGTCGCAAAGACAAAGATCAGCGGGCTGATCGAGATGGTCTCGTGCATGCCGTCCAGCTGTGAAATGATAAGCGGCACGAACTGCGCGCCGATCAGATACCCGGCCACAAGGCCGATCGGGATGCCGACGACCGAGAGCAGATACGCCTGCCGCCGGATCATGCGGCGGATCTGTTTGCCGGTCGTGCCGATGGTTTTCAAAAGGCCGTAAAACCGGATGTCGTTCGTGACCGAGATCTGGAACACGTTGTAGATGATGAGATACCCGGTGAAGATGATGAGCAGCAGCATGGCGGCGATGGCGATGACCGTCAGCGGGTCGATGTTCTCTGCGAGCTGCGCGCCTGAGTAGCCCCAGTTGACGCCGATATTGATGTAATTGCCGCCCGTCGCGTCGTCGCACTGGTAGCCGTGGTTTGCGAGGATCTGCTCAAGGTCGTCTCGGATGTGCAGCGAGCTGGAAAGCATCACGTCGAGCGACCAGGTGCCGGTCTGTGTGCCTTCTTTGCCGGTGGACAGGGCGCACAGCTCCTCGGCCGCCGAGCGGGGCAGGAGGACGTGGGACGCGACGATCGCGCTGTCATACTCCCACCAGCCCGAGAGCGTGAACGTGCGCTCGACCACACGCGCGTCCGTGGTGTTGCTGTCGATCTCGATCGGTACGGTGAACTGCGCGCCGACCTTGGGCTCGATGCCGAGCAGGGAGAGCACGCGGGTGTCGGCCGCAGCCTCGTCCGTGCCCTCGCGGGGCAGGCTGCCCTCAGCGGGCTCGATGAAATAGTGCTTTGCCTCGGTCTCGTCCATGCAGCTGATTTCGACATGGCTCTTGTTGAACGGCACCTCGCCCGGCGTCATGCCGACCATCAGTCGTGTACCGTATTCCTTGATAAGCGGGTCATCCTTCAGCTCCTCCACCTGCGCTTCGGTCAGATCCTTGAACGAGCCGTGCATGTCGCCGCCCGCCTGCCGGAAGTTGCCCTGCTGGAACGAGGCGTTGATGGACATGGCGATCGTGAACAGCGAGGTAAACAGCACGGTCGTCAGCGCGATCGCGATGACCGCAATGA
>DXFS01000046.1 GCA_019114345.1 Candidatus Agathobaculum pullistercoris
TATGCGCGCTCAGAGATTGAGGAGTGCATGAGCGAGATCCCGTGCCCGGCGTGCCACGGCCGTCGCCTGCGGCCTGAGGTGCTTGCGGTCACGATCGGCGGGCTGAACATTGCGGAGTTTTCGGAGAAGTCGGTCGTCAAGGCGATGGAATTCTTGCAGACCCTGCGCCTGACCGAGATGCAGCATAAAATCGGCGACCGCGTGATCAAGGAGATCAAGGACAGGCTGGGCTTTCTGCAGTCGGTCGGTCTGGAATACCTGACCCTGTCGCGCGCGTCGGGCACGCTGTCCGGCGGCGAGAGCCAGCGTATCCGGCTCGCGACGCAGATCGGCTCGTCGCTCATGGGCGTGCTGTATATTCTGGACGAGCCGTCCATCGGTCTGCACCAGCGCGACAACGACAAGCTGCTCGCGACGCTGGGGCGTCTGCGCGACCTCGGCAATACGCTGATCGTGGTCGAGCACGACGAGGATACCATGTTCGCCGCCGATCATATTGTCGACATCGGCCCGGGCGCGGGCCGCAACGGCGGCGAGGTCGTGTTTGAGGGCACGGTAGATGAACTGCTGAAGAGTGAAAAGTCCATCACCGGACAGTACCTGTCCGGCCGCAAGTGCATTCCTGTACCGGATGTCCGCCGCAAGGGCAATGGCAAAAAGCTGGTTGTCACAGGCTGCGCGGTCAACAACTTAAAGCACACGGATTTCACCATCCCGCTGGGCACGTTCACCTGCGTGACCGGTGTATCCGGCTCGGGCAAGTCCTCGTTTGTCAACGAGATCTTGTACAAAAAGCTCGCCGCCGAGCTTAATGGCGCCAAGACGCGTGCGGGCGCACATGATAAGATCACCGGTCTGTCCTATCTGGATAAGGTAATCAATATTGACCAGTCGCCCATCGGGCGCACGCCGCGCTCCAACCCGGCAACCTATACCGGCGTGTTTAACGACATCCGTGACCTGTTCGCCAAAACGGCGGACGCCAAGGCGCGCGGCTATGAGCCGAGCCGGTTTTCCTTCAACGTCAAGGGCGGCCGCTGCGAGGCCTGCGCGGGCGATGGCCTTTTGAAGATCGAGATGCACTTCCTGCCGGATGTGTATGTGCCCTGCGACGTGTGCAAGGGCAAGCGCTATAACAAGGAGACGCTTGAGGTGCGCTATAAGGGCAAGAACATCTACGAGGTGCTCGACATGACGGTCGACGAGGCGTGCGAGTTCTTTGCCAACGTGCCCAAAATCGCGCGGCGGCTCGAGACCATGCGCGAGGTCGGCCTCGGCTATGTCAAGCTTGGACAGTCGTCCACGACGCTCTCCGGCGGCGAGGCGCAGCGCGCCAAGCTTGCGACCGAGCTGTCCAAGCGCCCGACCGGCAAGACCATCTATATCCTGGACGAGCCGACCACCGGCCTGCACGTTGCGGACGTGCACCGTCTGGTGGACGTGCTGCAAAAGCTGGTCGATGCGGGCAATACTGTGGTTGTCATCGAGCATAATCTGGATGTGATAAAGACCGCGGACTATATCCTTGACCTCGGTCCCGAGGGCGGGGACGGCGGCGGCCGGCTGGTCATTGCCGGTACGCCGGAGGAGGTCGCAGCATGCGGGAATTCTTACACCGGTCAGTATCTGGGGCCGGTGCTGAAACGTAAAAATTCTGTAAAAGACGGAGAATGATGCACTTTTCAGCGCTGTTAGCGGGCGTTCCTGAATGGAACGCCCGCTTTTTGCAATTTGCATAAAAATGTTGAGCTTTTGGGCGTGTTTTGGTATAATAATCGTAATAAAAAATAAATGAGGGAGTTTCTTATGAAAACAAAGCGATGGGTGATCGCCGCGCCTGACCGGGCGTGCGTGGATGCGCTGTCGCGCGAGGGCGGCTATGCGCCGCTCACCGCTGCGGTCCTGACCGCGCGCGGGATCGATACGCCGCAGGCGGCGGCCGCTTATCTGAGCTGCGACCGCGCCGGCATGCATGACCCGTTCCTGCTGGCGGATATGGATAAGGCCGTTCCGGTCATCCGCGGCGCGGTCGAGCGGGGCGAGCATATTGTTGTTTATGGCGATTACGACGTGGATGGCGTGACCGCAACCTGTATCTTGGTGGATTATCTGCGCAGTAAGGGAGCAGTATGCGAATATTACATCCCAAACCGCCTGCGGGAGGGCTACGGCCTGTCCCGCGAGGCGATGGAAAAGCTATATGAGCAGGGGACACGCCTGCTGATCACAGTGGACTCCGGCATCACGGCGGACGAGGAGATCGCGGCTGCACGCGAGCTGGGCATGCGGGTGGTCATCACCGACCACCATGAGTGCCACGACACACTGCCGGAGGCGGATGCGGTCGTGGACTACAAGCGTCCGGACTGCGCCTATCCGTTCGACAGCCTGGCGGGTGTGGGCGTGGCGTTCAAGCTGATCTGTGCGCTCGAGGGCGACGCAGATGCCGTGCTTGACCGTTATGCCGACCTGATCGCGCTGGGTACGGTGGCGGACGTTATGCCGATCGTGGGCGAAAACCGTATCATCGTGGCCGAAGGGCTTAAGAAGATGGCAGAGACCAGCAACATCGGCCTGGAAATGCTGCTGCGTGAGGCGGGTATGAAGCACAAGCGCCTGACCTCGTCCACCATCAGCTTTGTGCTCGCGCCGCGCATCAACGCGGCCGGGCGCATGGGGCAGGCCGAACTGGCAGCCGAGCTGTTTTTGACGCATGACCCGGTGCGGGCGCAGGAGTTGGCGGCCCGCCTGTGTGAGCAGAACAAGCACCGGCAGCACGAGGAAAACGAGATACTGACGCAGGCGCTCACCCGCCTGCGCAAGGAATACAATCCGCTCGAGGATAAAATCATTGTGCTGGCGGGCAAGGGCTGGCATCACGGCGTGATCGGCATTGTCTGCTCGCGCCTGTGTGACCGCTACGGCTGCCCGGTGGTGCTGATCTCGATCGACGAGGACGGCACGGGCAAGGGTTCAGGCCGCTCGGTCAAGGGGTTCAACCTGTTTGAGGCACTGTCCTCCTGTTCGGACCTGCTCGAGCGCTACGGCGGACACGAACTTGCTGCTGGGCTGACAGTATCAGCGGATAAGGTTGATGCATTGCGCGCGTGTCTGCGCGACTATGCGGAGAAACATGTTTCGATGGCAGAACTGATCCCGCAGCAGAATATCGACTGCATGGTGCGCCCGGAATGGCTGACTATCCCGAATATTGAGGCACTCTCTGTACTCGAACCTTACGGCATGCGCAACCCCGAGCCGGTGTTCTGCATGAAGGACATGGTGGTCGAGGACATCACGCCGATCTCGTCCGACCGGCATGTGCGTCTGACGCTCGTCAAGGACGGCGCGCGCTTTTCCGCTATGTGGTTCGGCACCGGGGCGGGCGGCCTCGGCTTTGTCGAGGGCAATCTGGTGGATGCGGCCTTCCATCTCGAGGTCAACGAATTCCGCGGGCGCCGCTCGGTGCAGCTGACGGTCTGTGACATACAGCTGAGCGAATGCGAGCATCTGGCGGACCAGAAGCTGCTCAACGTATACAACACGTACATGGCGGACGGGCCGCTGACCGCGCGGGAAGCGCGCCTGCTGCTGCCCGACCGAAAGGATTTGGTCGCTGTGTGGCGGCATATCGTGTGCCGCGCGGAGGACGGTCGGCTGTCTGTGCCGGACGGCGCGCTCTCGCGCCGCGTGGCATGGGAAAGCCGCAGGGATATCAACATCGGCAAGCTGTTCGTGTGCCTGGACGTTTTTTCCGAGTCCGGCCTGATCAGCTACCATTTCAAAGAGGGGATGCTCAACATCCTGCTCAAGCCTTACGAGGGTAAGGCGGATATATCTGGTTCGGTCGTCCTGGCTACGCTGCAAAGCATGGCGGGGTGATCAGAATGGGGGAACGAAGTATGCAGAACAAACTGGATTTTTTGCTCGAGCGAGTGCAGAAGCAAAACCCGCAGGCCAATATCCGGAAAATTCGTGCGGCCTATGAGTGCGCCGCCAAGGCGCATGAGGGACAAAAGCGCAAAAACGGCGAGCCGTACATCATCCACCCGGTATCGGTCGCAGAGATCGTGGTCGAGATGGGGCTGGACACGGATTCGATCTGCGCCGCGCTGCTGCACGACTGCATTGAGGACACCGAGTTCGGCTATAAGGAGATCGAGAACAAGTTCGGCACAGCGGTCGCCGAGCTGGTGGACGGCGTCACCCGCCTGGGCATGCTGCGCTATTCCAAGGAGCAGGAGCAGTTTGAGGATTTGCGCAAAATGTTCATGGCCATGGCCAAGGATATCCGCGTCATCCTGATCAAGCTGGCCGACCGCCTGCATAACGCGCGCACCTTCCAGTACCTGCCCGAGCGCAAGCAGCGCGACAAGGCGCTCGAAACCATGGAGATCTATGCGCCCATCGCGCACCGCCTGGGCATGAGCCGCATCAAGTGGGAGCTGGAGGACTTGTGCCTTAAGGTGCTCGATCCGATCGGCTACAATGAGATCGTCGAGGGCCTGAAAGCCCAGAGCGAGCAGCACGAGGAATTCCTCAAGGGTATTCAGGAGCGAATCGGGGAAAAACTCAAGGAAGCGCATATCAAAAACACGATCTCGGCGCGCGTCAAGCACATTTACTCGATCTACCGCAAGATGTACGCCCAGCACAAGACGATCGACGAGATTTACGATATCTGCGCAGTGCGCGTGATCGTGGACACGGTTGCGGACTGCTACAATGTGCTCGGCTATGTGCACGACCTGTATAAGCCCATCCCGGGCCGCTTTAAGGACTATATTTCCACGCCCAAGCCCAACGGCTATCAGTCGCTGCATACGACGGTCATCGGCCGCGCGGGCATCCCGTTTGAGGTGCAGATCCGCACCACTGAAATGCACAAGATGGCGGAATACGGCGTGGCGGCGCACTGGAAGTACAAGCAGGGCCTGGACAAAAAGGGCAACGAGGAAGCCTTTGCATGGATCCGCCAGCTGCTTGAGGCGCAGCAGGATACCGAGGCCGAGGATTTTATCAAGAACATCAAGGTCGACCTGTTCGCGGATGAGGTGTTTGTGTTCACCCCCAAGGGAGACGTGGTTAACATGCCTGCGGGAGCGACCCCGATCGACCTGGCTTACGCCATCCACTCTGCGGTCGGCAACCGCATGACCGGCTGCAAGATCAACGGCCGCATTGCGCCGATCGACAGCCAGCTCAAAAACGGCGACATTGTCGAGATCCTGACCTCCAAGGAAGCGCACGGACCGAGCCGCGACTGGGTCAAGATCGTCAAAACGACCGAGGCGCGCAACAAGATCAAGCAGTGGTTCAAAAAGGAGTGCCGCGAGGAAAATATCATCAACGGCCGCGAGGATCTGGACCGCGAACTGCGCGCAAACCTGCTGTACAACGGCTTTTACGAGAATGAGGAAGTGCAGAAAAACACGCTCAACAAGTTCTCTTTTGGTACGATTGACGAGCTGTATGCCGCTATCGGCTACGGCGGCATCACGCTGACCAAGGTCATCAACAAGGTAAAGGACGATGTGGGCAAGCTGCGCCGCCAGCGCGAACTGGCCGAGCGCGCCGCGAACCCGCAGCCCGAGCAGCAGCATAAGCGCATCACCAAGAGCGCGACCGGCGTGGTGGTCGAGGGGATCGACAACTGCCTGGTCAAGTTCGCGCGCTGCTGCACGCCGATCCCGGGCGACGAGATCGTGGGCTTCGTCACGCGCGGCTACGGCGTGTCCATCCACCGGCGCGACTGCGTCAATGTACACATGCACGAGGACCCCGACCGCTGGGTGCGCGCATGGTGGGATGAAGATCTGGCCGCGTCCGACCGCTCCAACCGCTTCTCGACCGGCCTGCAGATCTCTACGCGCAGCCGCATCGGCGTGCTGAGCGATGTGACCGCGGTGCTTGCAGCGTGCAAGATCAATGTACATGAGATTTCGGCACGCGACTTGAACGACGGTTTCGGCGTTATCAACGCAATGGTAGACGTCGCGGGCGTGCACCAGCTTGACAACCTGATCGGCCGGCTGCGGTCGATCAAGGGCGTGGTGGATGTGACGCGTACGGTAGACACAAACTGAAAATTTCGATTGCGGCGTACAGCCGCAATCGAGGAGGACGCACCGCGGCATAGCCGCGGATGCATCCCGGGACGCGAAAAAGTTCCGACAAGCGAAACTTTTTCGCTTTTAGAGGAATAAAAACCGTGATACATGCTCCCGGTTTTTATGAAAAATGCCGCTTTGCGGCATTTTTCTGTTAGAAGCCGCGCGTGATGCGCGGTCGCCTGCGGGCGGGAACAAGGTGCTCGGCGGCAGAGCCGCCTGCACCTGTGGATGGCCGCTGCAAGCAGCGGCTGATTTTATGCCGCGCACAGAGTGCGCGGGCTGGGAATGGAGAACAAATTATGAGGGCACTGATTCAGCGTGTGGCGCATGCGTCGGTGACGATCGACGGCGCGGTGCACGGCAAGATCGGGCAGGGCTTTCTGGTGCTGCTCGGCATTACGGACGGGGATACCACAGAAGATGCGGTTTATCTCGCGGATAAGACGGTGAAACTGCGTGTATTCACGGATGAAAACGATAAGATGAACCGTTCGCTTGCGGATGTAGGCGGCGGCATCCTGGTCGTGTCGCAGTTTACGCTGTACGGGGACTGCAAAAAGGGCAACCGGCCGAGCTTCACTGCCGCCGCGCGCCCGGAGACCGCAATCCCGCTGTATGAAGCGTTTATCACGCGCTGCCGCGAGAGCGGCCTGCCGGTCGAGACCGGCGAGTTCGGCGCGGATATGAAGGTTGACCTGCTCAATGACGGGCCGGTCACACTGTGGATGGACACCGCGCAGATGCGGTGAGGAAAAGGAGACAGATTATGAAAATCATGCAGCTTTGCGTGGGCGTTGTGGCCACAAATTGCTATATTGTATACGATGAAAACACCCGGGACGCCGTAGTGATCGACCCGGGCGACAACGCGCGCTCGATCCTGATGGCTGTCGGACAGGAATCGCTGACAGTGAAATATGTCCTGCTGACGCACGCACATTTCGACCATATCCTTGCCGCGCATGAGGTGCTGCAGAAGACCGGGGCAAAATTTGTCGTACCGGAGGGCGACCTGTGGCTGCTCAAGCGTGAAAATATGGGGCAGTTCGGCATGTTCGCGCGCACCTATGTGGAGGATCAGCCGGATATCGTAGCGAAGGAAGGAACCGAGGTGACCTTCGGCGGCCTGACCGCATCCTATATGAGCACCCCGGGCCACACGCCCGGTTCGTCGGTTATCCGCATTGAGGACTGCCTGTTCACAGGGGACACGCTGTTCCGCCACGAATGCGGCCGCTGCGATATGGACGGCGGCGATTTCAGCCAGATGCTCCAATCGCTGAAGCGCCTGCATGACCTTGAGGGCGACTATAAGGTCATGCCTGGGCATGAGGGCCTTTCCACGCTGAATGAAGAACGTGCCGCTAATCCGTATATGCTGCAGGCGGTTGGGAAACGATGATTTATACACTGGAAGGGCATGATCTCAAGCATGCGGTCGAGGAAATGCTGTTCCATCTGCTGCCTACCGCGAATCTCACGCGCGCGGACGCGGTGGGGGAGGACGGCGACTGGTGCCGCAGCCTGCTTTCCGAGCAGGGTGGCGAGGCCGTCGGCCGCGCCGTCGCCTGCATCGACGGTGTGACGCATGAGAGCGAACGCCGCGCACGGGTCGCAGGGCTGGCGCCGCTCGATTACAAGCGTGCAGTCACCGAGCTGGTCAAAATGACCGTGTACGACGCAGTCGTGCCCACGCTTGCGCAGCCGCCCGTGTGGGGCAGCCTGACCGGCGTGCGCCCGGCAAAGCTTGCGCGCGGCCTGATCGAGCGCGGCATGAGTCGCGGCGAAGCGGCGGCATACCTGCGCGAGCACTTTTATGTGTCGCCCGAGCGCACCGCACTCACCATCCGCGCTGCCGCGACCGCGATGGAACTGGACAAGGACATCGGGCCGGACGATATTTCGCTCTATGTGGGTATCCCGTTCTGCCCGTCGCGGTGCTATTATTGCTCGTTCGTGTCTTCTACGACCGCGCAGTCCGGCCATCTGATCGAGCCGTATCTGGACACCCTGTGCCGCGAGATCGCGGAGACCGCCGCACTCGTGCGCGAGGCGGGCAAGCGGGTGCAGAGCGTGTACATCGGCGGCGGCACGCCGACCACGCTCTCCGAGCAGCAGCTGGCGCGCCTGCTGGATACGCTGGAACAAAACTTTGATTTTTCCCGTCTTCGTGAATATACTGTGGAAGCGGGGCGTCCGGATACCATCACACCGGGCAAGCTGCGTGCGCTACGCGCGGCAGGCGTGGGCCGCGTGAGCATCAACCCGCAGTCCATGGACGACAAGGTGCTCGCTGCCATCGGGCGGCGGCACGCGGCAGCGGACGTGCTGCGTGCCTACGGCGAGGCGCGGCAGGCGGGCTTCCGCGAGATCAACATGGATGTGATCGCTGGACTTGCCGGCGACACGGCCGAGACCTTTGCCCGCACGGTCGATACCCTGATCGGCCTTGCGCCGGAGAACATCACCGTGCACACGCTGGCAATCAAACGCGGCGCGGACCTGACCGACAAAGCGGCGGCTGCGGCGCAGCGCGAGACGGTCTCGCGCATGCTGGACGGCGCGTCGCACGCATTGCAAACGGCGGGCTACGGCCCGTACTACCTGTACCGGCAGAAGTTCACCGCGGGCGGGTTTGAAAACGTCGGCTGGTGCAAGCCGGATACCGAATGCTTCTATAATGTGACCATGATGGAGGAACTCCAGACCATCCTGTCGCTCGGCGCTGGCGGCGTGTCCAAGCGTGTCGACCGGGCTACCGGCTGGATCGAGCGGACGAACAACCCCAAGTACCCGCTCGAGTACATCCGCGCCGCAGACCGGCTGGGCGGCGGCAAACGCAAACTTCTTTTTCCCAGGCAATGAGGAGGGAACGCCATGGCGGAATACACCCTGAAATACATCAACCACCGCGCGCGGTATGACGCGGCGGCGTTTATTGCGGAATGTGAACAGCATTATCATGAGCAGGTACTGCGTGTGGCGGATGAGATTACAGAAAACAGCGTACACAAGCCGATCGTGCTGATCAATGGGCCGTCGTCCTCGGGCAAGACCACGACCAACGACCGCATTGCCAGCGCACTTGAGCAGCGCGGCATCCATGCGGAAATGATCTCGATGGACGATTATTACCGCACGGTCGGCACCTACGAGATCCCGCCCGATCCGGAAAACGGCGTGCCTGATCTGGAAAGCCCGGAGTGCATGAACCTGCCCCTGCTCAGCCACCATCTGGCACAACTCGCGGCGGGGGAGGAGATCGCGCTGCCGCGGTTTGACTTTGAAACGCGGACCTCTATCCCGGAGTCGCGCGCCCTGCGGCTGGATCCGGACGAGGTCGTGCTGATCGAGGGCATCCATTCGTTCAACCCGGTCATCATGGGCGATCTGGCGCACGCGGCGACCAGCGTATACCTGTCGGTCGCGAGCGCGGTCGTTCCCGAGGTGGGCCTGCGGATCGAGCCGTATATGCTGCGCTTTCTGCGCCGCGCCATGCGGGACAGCCTGTTCCGCAACTCCCCGGTCGAGGAAACCATCCGCCAGTGGAATTCAGTGCGCCGCGGCGAGCGGCTGTATATCTCCCCATACCGGGGGCAGGCCAATCTGACTGTGGACACTTTTTTGCCGTATGAGCTGAATATCCTGCTGACCTGTCTTGAGCCGCAGCTGCGTCTGCATGCGGGCGAACTCGCAGGAGCAGATCTTGCGCCGGTAGGCGAGGTGCTCGGCCAGGTTGCGCCGATCGACTATGCGGACTGGATCCCGAAGGAATCCGTCCTGCACGAATTTATCGGATAAATGGCGTATGCTTGCTTTTTGCATGGGCATGCAGTATAATGAACCCAAAATTGGGCGGGCGCGTTCCGCCGGAAGGAGCGATGGACAATGGACGCAAAGGTACAGTCGTTTCTGGATAAGATCAAGGTGATGGCGGATAAGACCAGCCAGGCAGCAGGGCGCGCAGCAGACGCTGCGGGTAAAAAAGCAACCGAGCTGGCAAGCGCAACCCGCCTCAACCTGCAGATTTTTGATCTGAACACGGAGTGTGAGGTGCTCTACAAGGAGATCGGCCGGATGGTATACGATCTGCACCGCGGCGCTGAGATCTCAAATGACGAGATGGACGAGAAAATCGCCGCAGTGGATGCCAAGCAGGAAAAGATTGCAGCCCTGCGGGAGGAACTGGCGGGGATGCGGTCGGTCGTGGTGTGTCCGCACTGCGGCAAGGCGTGCAGCCGCGAGGATTCGTTCTGCTCGGGCTGCGGCGGCGCGCTGTGAGCGCATATTTCCCCGCGTCCTGCCATACCGTAGAATCAGTAATTACAAAGGGCGTGTAGCGTTTGCAGCGAAAAAAGCAGAATTTTGTGCAGGGTGCGGTCATCCTGATGGTGGCGAGCCTGGTCGTTAAGGTGATCGGTGCGTTCTTCCAGATCCCGCTTCAAAACCTGATCGGCGGGGAAAGCTCTCCGGCGTTTGGGCTGTTCAGTGCGGCTTACCGTATCTATTCAGCTATGCTGGTAATATCGACGGTCGGATTGCCTGCGGCGCTGTCCAAGATGGTAGCAGAGGCGACTGCCTACGGGCGGGAACGCGAGGTGCGGCGGATCGTTCGCGTGGCGGCCGGGATTTTCATCCCGATCGGTGCGCTGGCAACGGTTGTTATGTTGTACGGCGCAGATATGTTCGCTGGCTGGATCAGGAATCCGGATGCGCGGCTCGCAGTTATGGCGATTGCACCGAGCGTGCTGATGGTTGCCGTCCTTGCAGTTTTCCGCGGCTATTACCAAGGACGCGCCAACATGGTGCCGACCGCGGTTTCGCAGGTCATCGAGGCAATGGGCAAACTGTTTGTCGGCCTTGGCTTGGCCTGGTATGCCGTGCAGCAGGGGATGGACGATCCGCGTACCGCAGCAATGGCTGTGCTCGGCGTGACGATCGGCGAAGCCGCTGCTGCGGCGTATATGCTGGTACAGGCAGCGATTACCCGCCGGCGCAGCGAGACGGTGCACACGCTCAATGATACCGTTCGGCCGACCGGCCAGCTGGCGAGAACACTGCTGTCGCTTTCTATCCCGATCACAATCAGTTCGGCCGTTATGAGCCTGACCGATCTGATTGATGTGGCGCTGATTTCGGCGCGGCTGCAAAGCCCGGCGGTCGGTATGACGGCAGAGCAGGCAACGACTGCCTATGGAATCTATACCGGCAATGCGGTCAATTTTTTCAATTTGCCGCAGACGCTGATCACGGCGCTTGCGGTCAGCGTACTGCCAACTATTGCCAGCGCGCGGGCAGCGCAGAATTTCACCAAGGTTTCTAAAACCATGGCGACTACGCTGCGCCTGACTATGATTATCACCCTGCCGGCGGGTGCAGGGTTCCTGCTGCTGTCCGGGCCGATCCTGCGCCTGTTTTACAGTGAAGGGACTGAGCTTGGCGGGCAGTTGATGGCACTGCTCGGCTTTGCTGTGCCCGCGGTGGCGTTGGTCGCGATCACGAACGCGGTTTTGCAGGCCTTTGGCCGCATCGACCTGCCGCTGATCTCCATGTTTCTCGGCGCGTTGGTCAAAATCTTTGGGGACTATTATCTGATTGGTATACCCGAACTCAATATCGCGGGCGCACCTATCAGCACAGCAGTATGCTACTGGCTGATTGCGCTGATCAACCTGTTCCACATCAGCCGGCTGTCGCACAGTCTGCCGCCCATCGGCAAGACCGTGGGACGGCCGCTTGCGGCAACCGTCGGTATGGGTGCTGCGACCTATATCTGCCATACCCTGCTGTTGCGGGTGACGGATGCGGCGCCGGGCACAGCGGTTGACAAGCTGATTACATTGGCAGTGATTGGAATTGCGGTGGTAGCTTATGGTGTGTTGCTGCTGGTGCTTCATGCGATTGACCGCGAGGATATGCTGCTTTTGCCGAAAGGTGAAAAAATTGCAAATATTTTACATTTAAAATAGCAGGAAGTGCGCTGAAATGGTTGATTTTGAAAGAAAAGAGAAGTATAATTTTAACGATCTGCTGCGGATCATGGAGATCCTGCGTGCACCGGACGGTTGCATGTGGGATCGGGAGCAGGATCACCAGTCCATCCGCCGCAATTTCATCGAGGAGACCTACGAGGTCTGTGAAGCGATCGACGAGCAGGACACCGAGCACCTGAAAGAGGAGCTGGGCGACGTGCTGCTGCAGGTCGTGTTCCATACCCAGATGGAAAAGGAAAAAGGCGTGTTCGATATAGAGGATGTGGCGGACGGCATCTGCAAAAAGCTGATCTACCGGCATCCGCATATCTTCGGCACAGTCGAGGTCGGCTCGTCTGAGGAGATCCTGCGCAACTGGGATGAACTCAAGCGAAAGGAAAAACACCAGAAGAGCGATACGGATACGCTTAAAAGTGTTGCCAAAAGCCTGCCCGGCCTGATCCGCGCGGAAAAGCTGCAAAAAAAAGCGGCTAAGGTTGGCTTTGACTGGGACGGGCCGCAGGGCGCGCTGGATAAGGTCACGGAGGAGCTGGACGAGGTCAAACGTGCCTGCGCCGGCGACGGGGACGCCGAGGAGGAGATCGGCGACTTGCTGTTTGCGGCGGTCAACGCAGCGCGGCATCTGAAGGTCGATCCTGAGCGGGCGATGGAAAAGACCTGCAACAAATTCATTCGGCGTTTTGCCGATATGGAGCGGCAGGCGCGAGAGCAGAACAAAGTGCTTTCCGATTTGTCACTGGCAGAGATGGATGCACTTTGGGATAAAGCGAAGGAAAACGAATAACAAAAGCGACGGAGGTACAAGCATGAAGAAAAGCGAATTCGTGGCGCTGGTCGCGGAGAAGGCCGGCCTTTCCAAAAAGGACACAGAAAAGACGATCGACGCTGTGTTTGAAACCATCAGCGATGTGATTGCTTCGGGCGACAAGCTGCAGATCAGCGGTTTCGGCACCTTCGAAACAAGACAGCGTGCGGCGCGTACGGGCCATAATCCGCGCACCGGCGAGGAGATTGCAATCGCCGCGGCGAATATCCCGGCGTTCAAGCCCGGCAAGGCACTCAAGGATAAGGTGGACGCGAAGTAACGTGAGACTGGATAAATACCTCAAGGTTTCGCGCCTGATCAAGCGCCGCACTGTTGCAAACGACGCGTGCGACGCGGCGCGCATCACGGTTAACGGCAAGCCGGCCAAGGCCTCCTATCAGGTCAAGCTGGGCGATGTGATCGAGATCGCCTTCGGCCAGCGCACCATGCGGGTCGAGGTGCTGAATATCGCGGAGCACGCCCTCAAGGCGGATGCCGCAGCCATGTACAAGGAACTTCCGTAAACAGATGCATCCCGCTTTGGCGGGATGCATTTTTGCTGTCATAGCGGTTCCGGCCCGTTCATAGGATGAAGGGAGCGGGAGGTTTTCCGTAAGGAGGGGACTGGCATGGCAGCAGAGGAACGAAACAGGGAAATGCCGCATACGGTCATACTCGAGGGCAGGGAAAAGCTGTCCATTTCGGGCGTGGTGGATGTACAGAGCTTTGACGAGGAGCAGGTACTGCTCGAGACTGTGCGCGGCATGATGGTTGTGCGCGGACAGGGGCTGCACGTCGAGCGCCTGCAGCTTGAGGCCGGTGAGCTGATCGTGGAAGGAGAGGTCGGACTGGTTGAATATGATGACAGCGTGCAGCCGCGTGGCGGCCTGTTCAGCCGGCTGTTCGGCGGGTGACAGGAAATGGATATATTTTCCAATCAGGAACAGCTGCGCCTGCTGCTGCAGAGCCTGCTGCTGGGCGTAGGCACAGGGTTACTGTATGATATACTGCGTGCACTAAGGCGGCATTTTGTCTGCGGCCGTGCGGCGGCAGCGGTGCTTGACACGGTGTTCTGGGCAATTCTGTCCGCCGGCGTGTTTGAATTTGGTATTGTATTTGCCGCCGGCCAACCGCGCCTGTTCGTACTGGCTGGGGCGGCCTGTGGAATAGCGCTGTATCTGGTACTGCTGAGCGAAGCCGTGCTTGCGGTATTGGGTGCGGCGCTCCGTGCAGCGGCGTACGCATGGCAGGCATGCAGGACGCTGATACAGCATGCGCAAAATGTTTTGCAGCTTATCGGTATTCCGGAGAAAATTCGACATTTTGCAAAAAAAATTCAAATTACCTCTTCCATTTTTCGCAGGAAGGGTATAAAATAAAAACCGTATCAGTTCGGTGCGGACGGAGACAATGCGAGGTGGTAAAATGTCCAAAAGGAAGATGCCGGGGATTGCCAAACTCGCAATGCTTGCATTCCTGATTTATGCGGCCGTTACGATCGTCAGCCTGCGTTCTCAGATCGCGGACAAACAGGCGGAACTGGATTCGCTTTCTCTGCGGGTACAGGAGTATGAAGACGCAAACGCTGCCCTGCAGGAAGAGATGCAGAATGGGATTTCCGAAGAGGAGATCAGTGAACTGGCACGTAATGAACTGAGTTATGCGGAGCCTGGTGAACGTGTGTTTGTAGACACATCCAGCCGGTAAAAGGGAAAAGATTAACGGAGGCAAAAAAACTTATATGGATTTGGCAGTGGGATCGATCGTAGAGGGCAAGGTAACAGGCATCACAAAATTTGGCGCATTTGTTGCGCTGCCCGAAGGAAAGTCCGGGATGGTGCATATCTCGGAGGTTGCGGCAAGCTTTGTTAGTGACATTAAGGATTTCCTGCAGGAGGGGCAGCAGGTCAAGGTCAAGATCATCAATATTGACCAGGCGGGCAGGATCAATCTGTCCATTAAAAAGGCGCAGCCGCAGGAACCTCGTCAGGAGCGGGCAGGAGGTTACAACGGTGCCCGCCAGCCGCGGTTTCAGCAGCGCTCTGGCGCACCGCGTGGCCGTGCGCCGCAGGCTCCTAAGGATCCGGCTACCATGAGCTTTGAAGATAAGCTGAAAGCATTTATGTCGGATAGCGAAAGCCGCCAGGCTGACGTGCGCCATGCGACCGACCGCAAGAACGGTTCGCGCAGACGCCGCTGAACACAAAAACCGAGGGCGACCCTCGGTTTTGTTTTTATATCCGCGTCGGATGCAACGCAGCGATTCTCATAAGCTGAGTTCGATCATCATAACGGTTTTCCTCTATTCTGCCGGATGTATCCAGTATAGCAGGAATTTTTTTAGAAAAAACGGAGAGAATCCTTAAAGCTTTATGAAGAAATTTGCCGCAAAGGCAAAAAAATGCGCCCTTTCAACCGAAAGAGCGCCAAAAGTAGGATTGTGGGGATAAAGATATGAACGGTGCATGGCAGTCTCCCAACTGCCATAATCAATATACCATAAATTACCATAATTGTCAACTAAAATTTTCCAAGAGGTTTTGCATGAAACAAACACTAATCCAAAATATACAGGTGTGGACGATGGACGAACAAGACACCCGTTTCTCTGGCTGGGTGCTGCTGGAAGACGATAAAATCGCCGCAACGGGCGAGGGCAGGCCGCCTGCCTGCGCGGAGGTGCTGGACGGGGAAGGCGGCGTACTCACACCCGGTCTGATCGACATCCATTCCCACCTTGGGTTATACGAGGACGGGCTGGGCTTTGAAGGCGCGGACGGCAACGAGGATACCGACCCGGTCACGCCGCAGCTGCGTGCGATCGACGGCATCAATCCGATGGACCGCGGCTTTCAGGAGGCACGTGAAGCGGGGGTGACAACAGTTGCAGTCAGCCCGGGCAGTGCCAACCCGATTGGCGGGCAGATCGCCCTGCTCAAAACCGCCGGGCGGCGCGTGGACGATATGGTGCTCAAAGCACCGCTTGCGGTCAAATTCGCGCTGGGCGAGAACCCCAAGTCGGTCTATCATGATAAGGACGAAGCGCCGGTCACTCGCATGGCGACCGCAGCGCTCATCCGCGAGCAGCTCTACAAGGCAAAGGAATATTTTTCGCGCAAGGCGCGGGCGGAGGACGATCCGGATCAGGACGACCCGGATTACGACAGCAAGCTCGAAGCGCTGCTGCCGCTGCTCTGGGGCAAGGCGGAGGCGCATTTCCATGCGCATCGCGCGGACGATATCTTCACCGCGCTGCGCATTGCAAAGGAGTTCGGCCTGCGCGCAGTCATCATCCATGGCACAGAGGCGCATCTTGTCGCAGACCTGCTGGCAGAGGAGCATGTACCGGTTGTGTGCGGTCCCTATATGACCGACCGTTCCAAGCCCGAGCTGCGCCACTTGACCGACGAGGCGCCCGGCCTGCTCTGCAAAGCCGGCATTCCGACCGCGGTCACGGTCGACCACCCGGAGATCCCACTGCGCCTGCTGCCAATGGCGCTTATGCTGGCTGTGCGCGCGGGTATGGACAAGACCGATGCGCTGCGTGCGGTCACATCCGTCCCGGCGCAAATTGCGGGCATGGAAAACCGCATCGGCAGCCTGCGCGAAGGCATGGACGCGGACTGCGTGCTGTGGAGCGGCGACCCGCTGGATATCACAACTCAGGTGCAGGCCGTTTTTATAAACGGTGCACTGGAATACAGGAGGACAAGATGAGGACAATCGACGTTTCGGAAGTGACAAAGCTGGTGCGCCAGCTGTGCATCGACGCGAACTACTACCTGCCCGCCGACCTGCGGCAGGCGTTTGTGGATGGCCGTGAGGCCGAACAGTCGCCGCTTGGCAAGGAGATCTTCGGGGAGATGATCGCGAACTGCGACCTTGCGCGGGAAAACGACGTGCCGGTCTGTCAGGATACCGGCATGGCGATCGTGTTCGCTGAGGTCGGGCAGGATGTACACCTTACCGGCGGTGCGTTCGAGGACGCGGTGACCGAGGGCGTGCGCCGCGGCTATATCGACGGGTATCTGCGCCTGTCCGTGGTGGGCGACCCGCTGCGCCGCGAGAACACAAACGACAACACACCATGCGTGCTCTATACCTCGATCGTGCCGGGCGATGAGATCAGGATCACGGTCGCGCCCAAGGGCTTCGGCTCGGAGAACATGACGCAGATGAAGATGTTCACCCCGGCTGCGACAAAAGAGCAGATCGTGGATTTCATCGCGGACGCGTGCGTCAGCGCGGGCTCCAACCCCTGCCCGCCGATCGTGATCGGCGTGGGGCTCGGCGGCACGAGCGACAAGGCGGCGTTCCTTGCCAAGCGTGCGCTGCTGCGCCCGGTGGGCGAGCACAACGCGGACCCGCTGTACGCGGAGATGGAGCAGGCGATCCTCGACAAGGTCAACGCCTCGGGCGTCGGACCGCAGGGCCTCGGCGGCACGGTGACCGCGCTCTCCTGCGCGATCGAGCCGTTCGGCACGCATATCGCGGGCCTGCCGTGCGTGGTCAACATCTCCTGCCATGTGACAAGGCACGCGGAAGGAAAAATTTGATTCGTTTGAAGCGTGCAGCTTCAAACGAGAGGCCGTGCCGCGCAGGGCGCGGACAAGGCCAAAGCGCGATAGTTGCGCGCCGCTACGCGGCACACAATATCGTTTCCCTGTATCAAATCCGAGGTACACGCCCCCGGATTTGATGAAAGCGGCCGTAAACGCGGCCGTTTTCATTGCATGCGCCTGCGGCGTGGAAAATGCAGCGGCGGGTGCGCGAAAATGGCATTGGAGAAAGTGCTGAACAATTTGTGAATTCTTACAAAATGGATTGGACATTTTCACCGAAGACGTGGTATACTAAAGATAGCAAATTCCCATATAGCTGCCGGCGTATTCCAATGCGGCGGCAGCGGAAGTAACTTGGGCTTTGTGCCCGTTAGGAGATGATGTTATGAAGTTTACCATCGTCGAGAGAAAAATGAAAATTGACGACGATCTGCGGCAATACGCGCTGCGCAAGGTCGAAAAGCTGGATCGGTATTTCCAACAGGATTCGGATACCACGCTGACCTTCAGCGAGCTGCGCGGCAAGCAAACGGTGGAAATTACGGTGCGCCAGGCCGGCCTGGTCGTCCGTGCTGAGGAGACGACGACCGACATGTTCGCCTCGGTGGACGGCGCGATCAGCAGCATAGAGCGTCAGATCCGCAAGCACAAGACCCGCCTTGAGAAGCGTCTGCGCGAGGGTGCGTTTGACAAGCTGGCTGAGCAGCAGGCGGCGCTTGCCGAGGAGGATTTCGACATCGTGCGCCGCAAGCGCTTTGAGGTCAAGCCGATGAGCGTGGACGAGGCGATCCTGCAGATGAACCTGCTCGACCATCAGTTCTACTTCTTCCGCAACGCAGATAACGACAACATCCATGCGGTCGTTTACAAGCGCGCGGCGGGTGGCTATGGCCTGATCGAGGGCGAAGAATAACAGAAAATGCAAGGCCGGCGGCACAAGCCGCCGGCCTTTTTCGGGCGCAGGGGAGGAAGGGTAATGCGGATTGGTTTATTCCTGCTGCTGCCGTTTTTTCTGCTGCGTTTTGGGCTGCTGGCGAGACTCGACCGGGAAGCAATCGGCCGCGCTACGCGTTTTGCACCGCTCGAAGGCGGGGAGCGGGTGGCGTACTGGATCTATCAGACAGCGAACATCGGCATACTGCTTGCCATTCTGCTGCTGCCCGTACATCCTGCGCCGGTTTGGCTGACGGCTGTGGGCGCGCTGGTGTATGCGGCGGGACTGGCGCTGCTGGCCGGAGCGGTTGTCAGCTTTGCGCGTCCGGACAGGGACGGCATGAACCGCGCCGGACTGTACCGATGGTCGCGCCATCCGATGTATGCGGCGTATTTTGTGTATTTTATCGGCTGTGTGCTGCTGACCCGGTCGCTGCTGCTGCTGCTGCTGGGGCTGGTGCTGGCCTTCCAGATCGCGGCGCACTGGATCATCCGGGCGGAGGAGCGCTGGTGTGCGGCACAGTTTGGGCAAAGATGGCGGGAGTACTGCAGCCGGGTAGGACGATATTTTTAATGGAAAAAAAGCGCTGCGCTCCTGTGCGCGGCAAGAAGGAGAGCTGCACATGAACCTTTGTGATATCAACACGATCCGCGCGGTGCTCGGGCGGCATGGATTCCATTTTTCGCGTTCGCTCGGGCAGAATTTCCTGACAGATGCGAGCGTGCCGCAGCGCATCGCGGACATGAGCGGCGCGGCAGAGACCAAAAACGTAGTCGAGGTCGGCCCGGGCATGGGCTGCCTGACCGCGGAACTATGCCGCCGGGCGGAAAAAGTAGTCGCGGTCGAACTTGACCGCGCGCTGCTGCCCGTACTTGACGAGACGCTTGCGGAATTTGACAATTTCGAGGTCGTGCAGGGCGATGTGCTTTCGCTCGATCTGGCGGAGCTGTGCCGCGAGAAATTTGGTGACGGACATGCAGTCGCCTGTGCCAATCTGCCGTATTATATCACCACGCCCGCAATCACATCGCTGCTGGAAAGCAGCGCGTTTGAACAGATCACGGTCATGGTGCAGAAGGAGGTCGCGCAGCGTATCTGCGCCACGCCGGGCACGGCGGCGTACTCTGCGTTTTCCATCTATGTGCAGTACCACGCCGCGGCTGAGATCCTGTTCGACGTCCCGGCGGACTGCTTCATCCCGCAGCCCAAGGTGGACTCCGCGGTGCTGCAGCTGACGCCGCTGAAAGAGCCCGCTGTCAAAACGCAGGATGAAAAGCTGTTTTTTGCGCTCGTGCGTGCGGCGTTCAACATGCGCCGTAAAACGCTGGTCAACGCGCTTGGCCCGGTGCTCAGTACCTATATGGGCAAGGAGGAGATTACCGAACTCGTGCAGTCGGTGGGGCTGGACGCGCGCGTGCGCGGCGAGCGGCTCAGTTTGCAGGATTTTGCGCGGCTGGCGGACGCGGCAGCCGAACGGCTGGCCAGCGCATAACGGTATGGCAAGCAGCGAAGAATTTGTCCGCTATGTGTGTGAGCAGCTGGCGGATGCAGGCGAGATCACCTGCAGGCGGATGTTTGGCGAATACGGCCTGTGGTGCGACGGCAAGTTTTTTGCCACCATTGAGGACGGCATGCTGTGCCTCAAGATCACGGAGGCAGGGCGCAGGCTGCTGCCGGAGGCAGAAATTGTGGAGCCGCATGAGGGCGCGCACTTCCTCTATGTGGCGGAGTTGGACGACCGCGCATTTCTGGCTGAGCTTATCCGGCGCACCTGCGCGGAGTTGCCAGCGCCGCGGGCACGTCATAAGAAAAAGCAGAGTGCAACGGACTGATAAACAGAAGGGGACCGGCAGGATGCCGGCCCCCTTCTTTGCTGTTCTGACAGCATATCGACAGGTGCAGTATGTATCAACGGTTATGGGAGGATGGGATATGCTCGGCGCGAAACTGGTGCTGTTGGGCGATCAGGATATCGATCCCTGCATCCTGGCAGAACTTGCGCCCCTTCTCACTGAGCACACAGTGCCCGATCGCGCTCAGCCGCATTTGCGGGCGCACACGACGGATCTGCTTGAGTGCGATCATCAGCAAGGTGCCTATGCCGATCTCATCAAACTCGACAAACGGGTTGTGCCGGAATACATTTTCATGCAGGTAGCAGGAGATCACCTTGCGGGTGTCAAAGCGGGACATCCCATAGAGAAGCTGCACCAGCTCCTCCACATTGAATACCATCGCGTCCGCCTGCGCCGCCAGTTCGCCTGCAATGCAGGCGGCACGCGGCGTAGCAATCTCGATGCCGATGGTGGTCTCTATGCCGTCGGCGGAGGCATAGCCCGTAATGATCCCTTTGAGGTAGGAGACCTCGCGGCATTCGGACACAAAGGGCAGCAGGAAAGACAGCTTGCGGATGCCGCGCTCCTTTACTGCAGCAAGGATCGCACGGACGAGTGCCCGGAACAGCAGTTCGTTGCTGATCATCATGCGGCACCCGCGGCAGCTCAGATCGGGGTTCAGGTTGCGCGCGGCGCGCACCTGGCTGGTGACACAGTCGACCGGGCGGGACATGTATCCGCTCAGCCGTTCTGCTTCAGCCTGCGTGTCCGGCAGGAATGCGTCGACCGGGCGGTCAGGCAGACGGATGCAGAGCTGCATAGATGCACAGCCTTCGATTTTTTCCAGCCACAGGATGGTCTGCCTGTGCTGCAAAAGCCGCAGCCGCTCGTCGTTCTCCGCCTGCGGCGGGTCGAGCAGCAGGCTCTGCACCAGCAGGCGCTGGTCCTCTGTCCGCATCAGGCAGTCCTCACCTGTAAGCATGATGCCGTCCGTCATATCGACGGACTCCAATTCTTCCACAGCGTCAATTTCCGTATAGTACCTCATGCCGACGCTCCTTTCTCATTGTGGTATGCCAAGTGCCTGTTAACCGGCCGGGGCCTGCCGACACGTTCCGCTCTGTGTCGGCAGGCCCCGGCTTATATACCATGCCATGGTATCGAGAGGAATGGGAAAACCGTACAGGGTGCTGTGATTAAAGTGCCATGCGGTAGATCTCCGCCGCGATTTCGGGGGTGAGCTTGACGAAGTTGCCGTGGTTGGGCGCTTCGTGGAACATGTTCTCGACCATCTTCGGGATGTCCTCTTCCTTGCCGCCCAGCTCGCTGATGGTGGTGGGCATGCCGATGTCCTTCATGAAGCGCTGGAAGCACTTGATGCCCTCCATGCCGGTGACCTCGGGATGCTCAAAGTCGATCTGGCATCCCCAGACGCGGTTGGCGTACATGACGAAGCGCTCGGTGCCCTGAGTCTTCATGGCATACTCCATCCAGTAGGGGAAGAGCAGCGCAAGGCCCGCGCCGTGGGACGCGCCGTACAGGATGCCGATCTCGTTGTCCATGTGATGAGTCCCCCAGTCCTGCGCACGGCCGACGCCGGTGGAGTTGTTCTGCGCGATCATAGCCGCCCACATGATGTTGGCGCGCGCCTCGTAATCGTTTGGGTTGGCCATAACGCGGCGGCCTTCCTTGATCATGGTGATCATGACAGCCTCGAGCAGGCGGTCGGTCAGCTCGACGTCCTTGGTATGGGTGAAGTAGCGCTCCATGCAGTGCGCCATGATGTCTGCAATGCCGCTGGCCGTCTGGTACGGGGGCAGGGTCATCATCAGTTCAGGGTTCATGATCGCGAAAAGCGGGCGCAGGATGTCGCCGTCCGCGCAGCGCTTGTATTCGTGGCCGTCTTCGGTGACCAAGGTAACGACCGAGTCGGTCGAGCCCTCGGAGCCGGACGCTGCGATGGTGACCACGCAGCCGACCGGCAGCGCTTCGGTGACCGGGCCTTTCTTGCCGCAGTAGAAATCCCAGAAGTCGCCGTCATACACCGCGCCGAGCGCAATGCCCTTGGCGGAGTCCATGACCGAGCCGCCGCCGACGGCAAGGATGAAGTCCACCTTTTCCTTACGGGCCAGGTCGATGCCCTCGTAAACCAGGTCGCTCAGCGGGCTGGCCTTGACGCCGCCCAGTTCGACATAGTCGATGCCTTCCTTTTTAAGGGAAGCTTCTACGCGGTCGAGCAGGCCGGAACGCTTGGCCGAGCCGCCGCCGTAGTGGATCAGGACCTTGGTGCCGCCGTACTTCTTTACGTATGCGCCGGTCTCATTTTCGGTGCCCTTACCGAATGCAAAATAAGTGGGGCTGTAAAAAGTAAAGTTATCCATACTGACTGCCTCCTGTTTGTTTTGGATTTGTGATTGAAGCGGTGTTTGCACAATCAATGATCTTGCCCTTATTATAGACAGCGCATGGGGCGTGTGATGTGCATCTCTTCCTCTTTTCTTTGCCGCATCTCGCGTTTTGCGGAAATACAGGAAAAACCGCATGGATGTCTCAGGAAATCCGTGATTTGGCCCGGAAAACAGCGTAGCGGAAACAGGCCGCATACTGCAAAATTTACATGAGGACAGGCACATCCATGCAGCGGGGGGTTCCCCTATAATATAGAAAATAGGAGCAGTATAAGCGGGGACTGGAGGGCAGATCATGCGAAACAGGCTGGAAACGTTTTACGGCGAACTGGACGAATGTTACCTGCAGGGAGACCTGACGGCGGTCGAACGGTTTTTGCTGGAATGCGAGAAGCAGGCGCGGAGCAAGGCGCATGGCAGGCGGGACGAGCTGATCGCGGTCTACAACGAGCTGGGGTCGTTTTACCGGGGCGTCGGCCGGTATGCGCAGTCGGTTGCGGCGTTTGAGAAAGCGAGGACGCTGGCAATGACCGATTTGGGGAAGGATTGCAGCCAGTATGCAACCATCCTTAACAATATGGCGGGCACCTACCGGCTGACCGGAAACCATGTCAAGGCGATCAGCCTGTTCCACGAGGCGGCGGAAGTGTACCGCCAATCCGGGATGGAGGATAGCTATGCCTATGCGAGCGTACTCAATAACCTGGCGCTGGCCTACCGCGAAAACAGTCAAAATGAGCGGGCGATCACCTGTCTGCTGCAGGCGCTTGAGCGGATCGAGACCATGCCGGACCATCTGCATGAGGTCGCAGTGACCTATAACAATCTGACCGCGCTTTATAACGCAGCCGGGGATAAGAAGCAGGCCATGCTGTGCCTGCAGCGCGCCCTGCAGGCATTCGAAAAATGCGCGGACGAAGAAAATGTGCACTATGCGGCTGGCCTGAACAGCCTTGCCGCGTTCCTGTATGCGGAGGGGGACTGCGAGCGTGCACTTGCACTCTACCGCAAATCCATGCGGTATACCCTGCGCTTTTTCGGGGAGAACGTGGAGTATGGTATCACCTGGCAGAATATGGCCCACGTTTATGAGAAGATGGGGCAGAGGACAGAGGCAGCCGCAGCGCTTGAGCGGGCGGAAAAGGTGTATGCGCGGCTGCTCGGACCTGAGCATGAGCGCACCCAGTCTGCAAGGGATGAGCTGCAGCGCCTGCGCCGGGCAAACGGCGCGTGACCGGGCAGCAGCTGGCCCGGCAGTATTACGAAACGCTCGGCCGCCCGGCGCTTGCAGCACACTTTCCCGCACTGGTGCCGCGCATGGCGGTCGGGCTGGCGGGAGAGGGCTCGGAATGCTTCGGGTTTGACGATGCGCTTTCGCGCGACCACGACTGGGGCGCGGGCTTCTGCATCTGGCTGGAGGAGGACGACTTCCGACAGTATGGTGCGCAGGTGCAGGCAGTTTACGACAGCCTGCCAGCGGAAAAGGCCGGGTTCCCAATCCGCAGGCAGCAGGACGAATACAGCGCCGGGCGGGTCGGTTGCCTGTGCACGCAGCACTGGTACCGCCGTTATACGGGGTTCCCGGAAGGGCCGGAAACGCCTGCCCAGTGGCGGCGCGTGCCCGAGGCATACCTCGCCACCGTGACGAACGGGACGGTTTTTGCCGACCCGCTCGGGCGTTTTTCCGCGGTGCGCGAAAAACTGTGCGCATTTTATCCTGAGGATGTACGGCTGAAAAAGCTCGCGGCACGGGCGGCGGCGATGGCGCAGGCGGGGCAGTACAATTACCTGCGCTGTATCAAACGGGGGGATATGGTGGCGGCGCAGCTGGCGCGCGCGGAATTTATGCGCGCGGGGATGTCGATGGCGTATCTGTTAAACCGGCGGTATGCGCCGTTTTACAAATGGATGCACCGCGGGCTGGAGGGAATGCCCGTCCTGCCGCGGGCATATGAGCAGTTCGCGCAGCTCGCGCAAATACCGGACGGCCCGCGGGCAGCCGAGAACATCGAGGGCCTCTGCCTGACAGTGGCCGCAGAGCTGCGGCGGCAGGGGCTGAGCACCGTCCGCGACAGCTTTCTGCTGCCGCATGCAGCGGAGATCCTGGAGCGTATTACAGATCCGGAGCTGCGCCGGACGCATGTGATGGAGGGGTGAGGAAAATGAGGGATATCACAAAGCAGATCGTGGAGCTGGAGTGGGCGATGTTCGGCAAGGTGCAGAACCGCGGCGGACGTACGGCCTGCCAGGACGACGCGCAGACGTTTTTCGTCATGCGCACAAGCCAGCTTGCGGCGTGGACCGAAGAGATGCGTCAAAGCTATCTGGATGACCTGCGCGCGGCACAGTCTGCGGGACGCAATCCACTTGCGGAAAAATACGGCTACATGATGGCGCGCACCTGCCCGGCGGAATATGAGCAGATCAAGGACCGGCTCCCGCCGCGCACGGAGGAGAAGGACGCGCTGATCGGGCCGATCTGCGCGGCGCACGTCGGCTGGCTGGAGCAGCTGGCCGCACGCTATCCGATCCTGACCGGACGCGGCCGCGCGATCCGCAAAGAAGGGGACAGTCCGTCGTCCACTTCGTTTGAGACATATCTCTGGGGAGAGCTGGCGACCTACTCTCTGCGCACCCTGCGCCTGTATGCCGCGTATGTGGCGCAGCTGCTGGAAGAGGGACGCAGCATGAACGAGGAGATCCTGCTCAATACTGTCCGGCAGTACGGATATACCTCACTCGATGCATCTGAAGCGTATTTCGCAAAACGTTGACGAGTCAGATCTTTTGCAGTCTCTCATGAAAGATTTGCTGGATTTCAGGAAATCGCGCGGAAGGATTCCTCTTAAACTGAAAAATACAGTATAATCAAAATTCGCGGCGCCCGGGCCGCGGGTTTACCATCCGGCGCTTTGCAAGACAGAAAATGAGGAGAATAACGTCGTGAAACGTAATGCAACCATTGATATGACCCACGGCCCGCTGCTGGGCAAGATTTTGTTGTTCAGCCTTCCGCTGATGGCGTCCAATATTTTGCAGCTGCTGTTCAATGCAGCGGATATCGTGGTAGTCGGCCGCTTCGCGGGCAGCGCAAGCCTTGCTGCCGTGAGCAGCACGGTGTCGGTCATCAACCTATTCACCCAGCTGCTGATCGGCCTTTCTGTGGGCGTCAATGTGGTGATTGCCCGTTATCTGGGACTGGGCGGACAGGGAAAAGAAATCTCCCGCACATTGCATACGGCAGTGCTGGTCGCCATGGTAGGCGGCGTGGCGCTTGGGGCGGTGGGCATCTTGTCCTCTGGCTGGGTGCTCGACCTGACCGGCGTGCCGGACGACGTGCGTCCGCTGGCACTCGTGTACATGCGCATCTACTTTATCGGCACGCCGTTTACCATGCTGTACAATTACGGCGCCGCCGCCCTGCGTGCGGCGGGCGATACCCGCAGGCCGCTGTTTTTCCTGCTGATAAGCGGGATGGTCAATGTGGTACTCAATCTGATTTCGGTCATCGCTCTGCACATGGACGTGGTGGGCGTTGCACTGGCGACCGTCATCAGCCAGGCGGTGAGTGCAGTACTGGTGCTGCTCTGCCTGTCGCAGACAATGGGAGACCTGCATTTCTCATGGAGTTGGCTCTGTCTGGATCAGCACCGCCTGCTCGACATGGCGCATGTCGGCATCCCGGCGGGTATCCAGTCCTGCCTGTTCAGCCTGTCCAATGTCGTGATCCAGGGTGCAGTCAATTCCTATGGCAGTACGATCATCGCTGCAGTGGGCGCGGCTTCGAGCATCGAAGGCTTTATCTACATCGCCATGAACTCGTTCCATCAGGCGGCGCAGACCTTTATCAGCCAGAATCTCGGCGCGGGCAAATACGGCCGCATCGGACGCGTGCTGCGCATCTGCCTGCTGTCAACGCTTGTCATCGGCGTCAGCCTGAGCGCGCTGACCGTGCTGCTCGCGCATCCGCTGATCGGCATTTACAACGGCGATCCGGCGGTCATCCAGGCGGGCGCTGAGCGGCTGTATATCGTGGCGAGCGTGTATGTCATTTTCGGCATTGCGGACGTGTTCGTCGGTGCGATCCGCGGCTGCGGTGTGCCGATCGTGCCGGTTATCATCAACCTGCTGGGTACCTGCGCGTTCCGCCTGCTCTGGATCGCGTGGCTGGATACCAGCCGGTATGGGGTGGAATGGGTCTATATCTCCTATCCGATCAGCTGGGTGCTGATCCTGGTCGCACTCGTGCCGTTCTGGTTCCACCTGCGGCGTAAAAAGCATGCGGCGGTGATGGACGCTGCTGCTATGCAGGAGGCAGAGGCCTGAGCGGCATGGCAGTGAAAATCGAAAGGACATGATGCGGTATGAAGGGGCAGAATGCCGAATTAAAACAGCGGATCTGTAAAAAAGCGCGCGAGCTGGGCGCGAATCTGATCCGCAGCTGCCCGGTGGAGCGCTGGGCGGAATATCCCATCCAGAGGCCGGAATTTTGGCCGCAGCATATCTGGCCGTGGGTGAAAAACGTGATCGTGCTGGGGATCCCGCTGTATGTACCCATGCTGGCCGCCGCGCCGTCCATGATTTATCAGGAGTTATATGATACCAGCAACCGTATTCTGGACGACATGGCTTACCGGCTGACGAATTTCATCACCACAGAACTGGGATACCGCGCGCTGTATTTTCCACGGGACTGCTATTACAGCATCGAGGTGCTGCTCGACCGGCCGGAGGCGGCGTTTTCCCATGTGCTGGCGGCGCACTATGCGGGTATGGGGACGATCGGGGATAGCCATAACCTGATTACAAGGGAATTCGGCCCGCGGCTGCGCATGGTATCCGTCCTGACCGATGCGCCGATTGCAGCAGACGCAATGCTGGAGGAACAACTTTGTACCCACTGCGGCAGGTGCCTGCGGGAATGTCCGATGCACTGCTTTACCCGCAGGGGGGAAGCGGAGTATGTGATGGATAAAACCGCGTGCACCCGGTACCATGTCGAGCTCAAGCGGGCGCATCACTGGCCCTGCGGCCGTTGCGCGCTGGTGTGCCCGGTCGGGGACGACCTCGTGCCCTATCGCGGCGAATCGCTCATCACGCAGGCGGGCAAATGCCATTGCGCCTCCTGCGGATCGTGAAAATCGGAAATACAGCAAAACAGTGCCAAGGGCCGGCATACCGCCTGCGGCACTGTTTTTGTACAATAAAGTCAGGTAATGCGCAGCCTATGGACTGGCGGCGCAGCGCAATAGAAAAAGGAGGAAAGGATTTTGTATCGAATCGCAACCAAACGCCGCCTGCATGACACGGTGACGCTCATGGAGATCGAGGCGCCGGGCGTGGCGCGCAAGGCGCAGCCCGGACAGTTCATCATCCTGCGCATCGACGAGCAGGGTGAGCGCATCCCGCTGACCATTGCGGGGTATGACCGGGAAAAAGGCACGGTCACCATCATCTTTCAGAAGGTCGGCGCAACTACACGCCGTCTGGACACACTCGAGGAAGGCGAATCTATTCAGGACTTTGTCGGCCCGCTGGGCAAGCCGAGCGAGCTCGAGGGCAAGCAGGGCAAGAAGATCGCCGTCATTGGCGGCGGCCTCGGCATCGCCATCGCGTATCCGCAGGCCAAGGCGCTGCATGAAGCGGGGGCGGATGTGGATGTAATTGTCGGCTTCCGCTCGACCAGCCTGTTCATCCTGATGGACGAGCTGAAGGACGCCTGCACAAACCTGTACGTCATGACCGATGACGGTTCGAACGGGCACAAGGGCTTTGTCACCACTGCACTCGAGGAGCAGCTGAAAGCGGGCGTGCAATACGACGAGATCATCGCCATCGGCCCGCTGCCCATGATGCGCGGTGTGTGCAACATGACAAAGGAGTATGACATCCCGACCATTGTATCCATGAACCCGATCATGATCGACGGCACGGGCATGTGCGGCGGCTGCCGCCTGACGGTCGGCGGCGAGACTAAGTTCGCCTGCGTCGACGGCCCGGACTTTGACGGCCATCTGGTCGATTTCGACGAGGCGATCAGCCGCAGCAAAATGTACAAGGCGGAGGAAGCGGCCAGCATGGAGCGCCATGCGGACTGCAACCTGATGAAGAAGGGGGAGACTGCAAATGCCTAACATGGACCCGAAAAAGACGCCTGCGGTCGAGC
>DXFS01000047.1 GCA_019114345.1 Candidatus Agathobaculum pullistercoris
GGAAGCCACGCCCTTGAGGTACTTCTCGATGTAATCGTGGGTCGCCGGGTTGCGGTAGTCCGCCTCGCTCGGCTGGGTTACCATCAGGCCGCCCGCAAGATCCTGTGCCAGACGCGCGATGTCGTACGGGAAGCGGGTGACGTTCTGCTTGCAGACGTTTGCGAGCAGCAGGTCGATCAGGTAGTTGCCCGCCTTGGTTTTGGTGCCCTGGCTGGAGCACGCGATGCCGCAGCAGTACAGGGTCTCATTGAGGTGGGTCATTTCGATGATCTTGTCCTTGACGTGGGAAGCCTTTGCGCAGCCCGCCATCTCGGTTGCCAGCGCGGTCGCGCCGATCAGCACGTCGCCTACGCCGACCTTGCAGCCGCCGTAAGACTGGCGGTGATAGCCTGCGAAGCGCTCTACCATCATGCCTGCGAACGCGGTCTCGCCGTTCAGGAAAATCATATCGTTCGGGATGAACACGCGGTCAAAGATGACCAGCACTTCGTGGCCGCCGTATACCTTGTTGCCGACATCGATGTCGTTGTGCTCTTCCAGCTTGCGGGTATCGCAGGACTGACGGCCGAGAATCAGGGTGATGCCCTCTGCGTCGGTCGGGCAGGCAAACGAGATCGCGTAGTCCTCGTCGCCCTGACGCATGGAGATGGTCGGCATCACGAGCACATAGTGGCTGTTCAGGTAGCCGGTCTGGTGCGCCTTCGCGCCGGTGACGTAAACGCCGTCCGGGGTGCGCTCTACAACGTGCAGGAACAGGTCGGGGTCCGCCTGCTGGGACGGGGACAGGCCGCGGTCGCCCTTGACGTCGGTCATCGCGCCGTCTACCGCCCAGTCGTTCTCCTGTACCTCGGTCCAGAACTTCTTGAAGTTCTCGTGATAGTGGGTGCCGGAAGCCTCGTCGGTCTCATAAGTCGTGGAGAACACGGCGTTCGCCGCGTCCAGACCTACGCAGCGCTGGAAGCAGGCTGCGGTCTTCTGGCCGAGCAGACGCTGCATCTTGACCTTCTTGATCAGGTCGTCTGCAGACTGGTGCAGGTGGGTGAAGCGGTTGATCTTCCTGCCGGTCAGCGAAGAAGTTGCAGTCATCAAATCTTCGTACTGCGGATCCTCGGCCAGCTCATAGGTCGCGGCAAAGGAGTTGAGCGACGGACGCACGATCGGATCGTCCACTACGTTCTCTACCTTCTCGCCGAAGCGGTACAGGTTCAGGTGCAGCTTCCGCAGCGACTCGATGTATTGTTCTTTGGTCATCATGGTTTATTTCCTTCTTTCTTGTCCTGTCCTGATATGGAAAAGCGCCGGGATGCAGCTTGAGGAGACTTGAACGGATTACTTTGAAGATTTTCCCACAGCCCGGCGCGCTCCAGCATGAACCTATTCCGGCTTAGACGGAGAGCTTTTCGCCGAAACGGCGCTCATATTCCTCCGCCAGTTCAGCGCGGAACTTGGGATGCGCAATGGCGATCAGGCGCTTGGCGCGCTCGCGCAGCGTCTGGCCGCGCAGCTGCGCCACGCCGTATTCAGTCACAATATAGTTTACGTCGCAGCGGCTGGTGGTGACCGGGCCGCCGGTCGTGATGGTGGTTACGATTTTGGAAACCGACTCGTCCCTGGTGGTCGAGTGCAGCGCAATGATCGAGCGGCCGCCCCTGGACAGGTTCGCGCCGCGCACAACGTCCATCTGCCCGCCGATGCCCGAAATCTGCCGCAGGCCGATCGCCTCCGCGCAGACCTGCCCCTGCAGGTCTACCTCTACGCACGAGTTGATGGACACCACGTTATCGTTCTGCGAGATGACCGCCGGGTTGTTGCACACGTCGACCGGCAGCATGCGGATCATCGGGTTGTTGTCCACATAGTCGTACAGCTTGCGCGTACCCATCAGGAAAGTCACACACACCTTGCCCACATCACGCTGCTTTTTGCTGCCGTTGATGATCCCGCTCTCCAGCAGCGGCAGCACGCCGTCCGAGATCATCTCGGTATGCAGGCCGAGATCCTTTTTATCCCCAAGGAATGAGCACACCGCGTCCGGCACCGCACCGATGCCAAGCTGCAGGCAGTCGCCGTCGCGTACAAGCTCTGCGATATATTTGCCGATCTGCCGGTCCTGTTCGGTGATCTTCGCCGGGGGCGACTCGGGCAGCGGCTCCCACGAGCACAGGAAGCCATCAATCTCGCTGACATGCACAAAGCTCTCGCCAAACGTGCGCGG
Organism: Candidatus Agathobaculum pullistercoris; assembly: GCA_019114345.1. Taxonomy (GTDB): domain Bacteria; phylum Bacillota; class Clostridia; order Oscillospirales; family Butyricicoccaceae; genus Agathobaculum; species Agathobaculum pullistercoris. Next base: position 2,216 of record DXFS01000047.1, read on the forward strand.
CATGTTCGGGTTGACCTCTGCGATCACAGTCTTTGCGGACTTCACCGCCTGCGCGCCGTAGTCGCAGGACAGGCCCAGGCTCACATACCCGCGCTCATCCGGAGGCGAGCAGGTAAACGCAAACACATCCACCGGCATCGTGCCGTCCCGGAACAGACGCGGTACGTCCGAAAAAAATGCAGGCGTATAGTCCGCGCGGTGCTCTGCGATCGGCCCCCGCGCCGCGCCGCCGACGAACAGCGCGTTGTGGCGGAAGTGGCTCTCCATCCCAGGCTGCAGATAGTCGCCCGTGCCGAGGTACACCATGTGCGCGACTTCGACGTTATGGAACTGCTCGGCCATGCGCGCCATCGTGCGCTGGAAGATGATCGGCTCGCCCACCGCGTGGCCGAATACCACGCGGTCCCCGTCGTGAATGACGCTGACCGCCTGCTCCGGCGTCATCGTATGTTCTTTATAATACTTTCTCCAATCCATTCTTACCCCTCCCGCTTAAAATGCTGCGCGGTAGATCGAAAGGATATCGTCTTCGGTCAGTTCCACATAGTTGTTACCCAGCAGGCGCTGCTGCGTCTCGATGACGTTATGCGCGAAGTCCGGCAGTTCCTCCGCCGTGACCCCATGTGCATGCAGCGGGCCCTTTTCGAGCACATCGTCCATCAAAGCGTACAGCTTTTCGAGCGCGAACACCGGCTCCACGTCCAGTTCCTTCGCCAGCAGCTCTTCCAGCTGGTTGAGCTTGCCGATCGGCTTCTTTTCCTGATATTTGCGCATGACGTCCGCAAACATCAGCTGGTTGGCCTGCCCGTGCGGGATGTGGTGCACACCGCCGAGCGGATACGCCATCGCGTGTACGGCCGCGCAGCCCGCGTGTCCGAACGCGATGCCTGCAAAGTTGGATGCGCGCAGGAAATCCAGCGCATGCTTTTTCCACCCGTCCCTGCTGCCGGACGCCACCGCGTCCTTCCAGCCGCGCAGGATCAGCTGCAGCGCCTTCTCCGAGAACAGCTCGCTGATCGGGCACGCGTTCGGGCTGAGGTAGCTCTCCACCGCGTGTACCATCGCGTCGATGGACGAGGTCGCAAACACCGGGTACGGCAGGCTGTTCAGCATCGCCGGCACCAGCGCCGCCTCGTCTGCGAACATCGAAGGCGACACCAGACCGACCTTGACGCCCTTGGTCGTGCGGTTGATGATCGAAATATTGGTCACCTCGCTGCCCGTGCCGCAGGTCGTCGGCACAATGATCAGCGGGTGCTCCTTTTCCAGCGACGCCATGCGGTCGTACAGGTCGTCCACCTTGTCGGACGGGCGCGCTACGGTCAGCACCTTGGCGATATCGATCACCGTGCCGCCGCCTACCGCAACAATCCGGTCATAGTCCTTGTCCCGCAGGTCGTCCAGGATCGCGTCCACCATTACATCGGTCGGCTCGCCCGCGCCGTACTTCTCCTGGAAGCAGGTGTGGCAGCCCAGATCCAGCAGCGCGATCGTGGGGTCGTAAATATATTCATTGGTCAGGATCAGGTCGGCCGGGCCGAGCTTCAGCTCGCTTGCCAGCGTGCCGAAATCCGCATATTCCGCAATCGACGGGATCAGCTGAAAGGCTTTCATTTTATATGCCCCCTTACATCAGATATCCGGGAAGTATTTTGCATCCGGCGTGGTCACCCACTCGTACTCCTTGACAGTGGTGGTGATGATGTTTTTGTCGTCCTGCAGACGGATGCACCACAGGTAGTACTCCGCATAGCCGGGCGCTGCCGCCTGGGAATGGGTCACGTTCGCGGGCATGCCGGTCAGGTCGTTGTGCTTTACCTTATAAGCGTCGTCGCCGTACTCCGCCAGGCCGTAGCCGTTCTCCGGCAGGAACTTGTAGTAGTACATTTCCGGCTCCACGTGCTGGTGCGGCGGATAGGAGGACCACTTGCCCGGGAAGTGTACCACTTCGCCGATGAAGAAGTTGGTCTCCGGGCAGTTGGAGCGGTCAAAGAAGGTGCGCACCATGCGGGTGGAGCACTCGTTCATCTGGCCCGCGCCGCGCTCCTCGTTCGCGCACAGGCAGTCCTCCGGACGCATCAGCTTGGCCTCGAAGCTGCGCTTGTTCTCCGTGCGCGCAACCGCGACCTCGGTCCCGGTGTCCGCGGTGATGGTCACCTTGGTGTTCTGCGGCACATGCAGCAGGATCGCGCCCTCGTGGAAGCAGTCGCGGCGCTCTACGGTCTCGCTCTTGCCGTCCCATGCGAAGGTCACCCTGCCGGAGAGCAGGTCGTAAACGACCTCCTGCGCATAGTCAAAGTGCATCACGTCGCCCGCCGCCATCTTGACAACGCCGAACTCCATCCCCATCATCTCCGGGTTCTCGACCGCGGAGATCATCTTGTTATAGCCCTGCTCAAACGGGCCTTTGCTCGTGTATTTCATGTTTTTTTCGCTCCTTTTTCCCAATTTTGCGTAGCAGAAAGCCGCCCGCTCTGCACGGGCGGCTGTGCCTGATCCATATTTATGTCAAGTACCGGGCGTTCTTCTTCCGCTGCTTTTACCATCCCTGTGCAGCGCACGGCCACGCGCGCTGCACCCGGACGGCGTGAGAGAAAATAATTCCGGAGAATGCAATGAGTAAGTTAAAGCCGTGGAAGAAGAAAAGGGAATTAACCTATATTGGATTGCCTCAGTACATTCTCGCCTCTGCGAGGTGGTCGTCGATGCGCTGACGCGCTTCCTTGACCGCGTCGGACTTCGAGGTGGACGCTACACCGATATGCCACCAGGACTCATAGCCTTCCGCCATCGTCTTGGGCAGTACCTTTGCGTCGATGATGCAGGAGCAGGTCTCCTTCTTGGCATCCTGGACAGCCTTGCGGAACTCATCCGGGGTCTTGGCATAGAACGCCTTCATGCCGTAGCCTTCGCCAACCTTGCCGAAGTCCGTGTAGCAGTACTTGCCGTCCAGCTTGCCGGTCTCCTCGTTGCGGTGGCGCATCTCGGTTGCCAGCGAGCCGATACCGTTGCCCATCTGCAGGTTGTTGATGCAGCCGAATGCCGCGTTATCGAATACGACAACCGTGATCTTGGCATTTTCCTGGATCGCGGTCGGGATCTCGGAGTTGAGCATCATGAAGGAGCCGTCGCCGACCAGCGCGTAAACTTCCTTGTCCGGCTCAGCCAGCTTGGAGCCGAGCGCACCGGCGATCTCGTAGCCCATGCAGGATGCGCCGTATTCCATGTTGTAGGAATCCTTTGCGTCGGTTACCCACAGACGCTCAAGGTCTGCCGGCAGGGAGCCCGCCGCTGCAACAACGATCGCGTCGTCGTCGATCTCCTCACGCAGGATGCCGACTGCATTGGACTCGGTGATCGTGCCGCCGATGTCGTTTACGAAGTCGTTCATGATCTTCTCGGTCCAGCTCGGTACGCACGGTACGAACTTGCCTTCGCCGAAGCCCTCGCCGTGATACTGGACGCCCAGCACGCGCAGGCGCTCCTCTTCCCAGATCTTGCGGATCTTCTCGATCTCGTCCGTGTAAGCGGTCTTGTAGTTTGCTTCCTTGAGCTTCGCCATGATCGCCTCGAGGGTGACCTTTGCGTCGCCTACGCAGCGGGTCGCGTCCAGCTTCTCTGCGTGGAACTCAGAGGTGTTGATTGCCAGAACCTTGATATCCGGGTTGCGGAACAGAACCCACTTGGAACCGGTGACAAAGTCGTTGAAACGGGTACCGACACCGATCACGAGGTCGCAGTCCTTGCACAGGTCGTTGGCTGCCAGGCCGCCCGTGACGCCGATGCCGCCGACGGACAGCTCGAACGAATCCGGCAGCGCGGAATGGCCGGCCTGGGTCTGGGATACCGGGATGTTGAACGCCTTGCAGAACTCCATCACGGTCTCGCCGGCCTCGGAGTAACGGACGCCGCCGCCCGAGATCAGCATCGGCTTCTTCGCAGCCTTGATCATCTCGACTGCCTGGTTTACCTCGTAGTCATCCGCTACGCGGCGGGCAACGTGATGGACGCGCTTCTGGAAGAAGTAGTCCGGATATTCAAAGCTCTCGCCCTGTACGTCCTGCGGCAGCGAGATCACTGCAGTGCCGCAGTTTGCGGTGTCGGTCAGCACGCGCATCGCGTTGACCATTGCGCTCATCACCTGCTCCGGGCGCGAAATACGGTCCCAGTACTTGGCAACCGGCTTGAAGCAGTCGGAAGCGGTCATGGACAGGTCGGTCGGTACCTCGAGCTGCTGGAGCACCGGATCCGGCTGACGGGTCGCGAAAGAGTCCGACGGGAACAGCAGCAGCGGGATGTTGTTGATCGTTGCAGTCAGGGCCGCGGTAACCATGTTCGCCGCGCCGACACCGATCGAGGACGAGCACGCGATGATCTTGCGACGGTTGTGCTGCTTCGCGTAGGAGATCGCAGCGTGCGCCATGCCCTGCTCGTTGCGGCCCTGGTATACGCGGAGATGGCCCGGATCTTCCTCAAGCGCCTGGCCGAGGCCGACGACCATGCCGTGGCCGAAGATGGTGAAGATGCCGTCCACGAACGGCTCTACCTTGCCGTCCATCTCGATGTACTGCTGGTTCAGGAACTTGACGATTGCCTGACCTACTGTCATTTTGGTCTTACCCATGTTTCTTCCTCCTCTGATTCTGTTTGTCACTCTCTGCCGCTGTCCTGCGGCCCTTGTTTTTTGATGAACTAAGTGTAGCATTTTTGCTTGCAGGATTTCTTCTAACATCTTGGCGACTTATGCTACCGCATTATTTTTTTGTTAAAACGCAGACATACAGCCCTTTCCCGGCGTATTTTCCAACCGATCCGCCCACATTTCCGCGTTTTTTCTCTTCCGCGCATTTCTCCGGCGCGCCAAAACACCATGCCCTTTTTTCTAATATCCCGCTTTTTTGCTCTGCAGCTTTGTATTTTCACATACCGCCGGGACAATTCCCCCTTCATTTCAATACGGATGTACGTTCCTATCCCAAGATTTTTACAAAAGCCGGGCATTTTATCCCCGCTTACCACCCGTTTGCCAGCCGTCCGCCGCCCGCGTTTTTCATTTTTTTGCTTTGGTTTCTGCCGCAGCGGCCGCCATGCCGCCTGCGGCTTTGTAAATCCTTGCGCAATTGTGTCAAACACATGAAACTGAAAGAAAACTTCTCCCTTTCCTGATATGATAATACCAGAAAGAGAACAAGTCGGTCTCACCGCCATTTCAAACCCAAAAGGAGTGTTCATTATGTTGTTCGCAATCCTGTCCCTGATAATTATCTTTGCAGAGATGTATTTCACCCGCGACACCGCGTTCTTCTACAGCCCGGACAAGCCCTGCTACGATTACCGCTGATCCATTCACCTTTTCTTCGCTGCCGCCCCATCCGCATGGATGGGGCGGTAATTTTCTGTCAAAACAGAAAAAAGCGCCGCACAGATCGCTGTGCAGCGCGTCATCTTTCAATCCGGATTCGCTGTCCCCTTGCGACGGCGTCCCTTTCCGTTCCCCTTTTTTTCTTTTTGCAAGACGATGTAATTCTGCCGGAACTTATTGGGCGGCATTCCTACGTTCTTGGTAAACTGCAGGTTAAAATAGCTTTGCGTATCATAACCCACCATCTCTGCAATGCGCGTGATGGACAGATCAGTGGTGATCAGCAGGGTCTGCGCCTCACCGATACGCCGCCGCAGCAGGTACTGAACCGGAGAATACCCGCTCATCTGTTTGAACACATGCGACAGATAATACGGGCTGATATGCAGCGCCTCCCCCATGCTTTGCAGGGTGATCGGTTCCATATAGTGCTTATCGATATATTCTTTGATGCGGCGCCCCAGCACATGTGGTTCATCCACCGGCTTTTCCTTGGATGCATCCTTTCCTTCGGTCACTGCAAGCACCTTGACCAGCAGCGCATGCATCAGGCTGCTGCAGAACGCTTCTGCCCGGGGTTCTTCTGAGGCCAGGTTGCGGAACATCATCTCGAACAGGATGCGCAGGTCGCCAAAGCTCTTCCCTGATGGAAACACATATCCCGCATCGGACGGGATCAGCATATTCGGCTGCAGGCCAGGCATACGCAGGCCGCCGATCGCAACGCAGTAACTGCCGATCTCAATATCCGGCCCGGATATCTCATCATGTACCACCCCGGCGTTGTAAATCAACAGGTCACCCGTCTGGATAAAATATTTTTTATCATGAATCAGATATTCGCTCGACCCGCTGCAGATCAAAATGATCTCCACAAAATCCTCATGTGCATGCATGACACGCGGATGTGTGCTTGCGTCAGGCCGTATATCGCTCACATAAAGCAGCTTGGGATTGTTCTCTCCCACAAACAGCGGCTGGAATTCTTTTTTCACGAAGCATTGTACATTAAGTCGTTTATCTTGTGCCATGCTCTGCCTCCTCTTGAAACTGTTACTATTATAGCACAGTTTTCCAGCCATATATAGCGATACTTTGCTTTTTATGTTTGATCCGGATCCTCTTCCTTGCGGAAGGACTGCCGGAATTTTCCCGGCGGCATGCCGACATTCTTTTTAAACATCGCGTTGAAGTGGCATACACTGCTATACCCCAGCCGGTCCGCGACCTCCGCGACCGGCAGCTCGGTATTCATCAGCAGCTCCTGCGCCTCGCCGATGCGGCGTTTCATCACATATTGCATGGGTGGGATGCCGAACTCCTGCTTAAAGACATGCGCCAGATAATACTCGCTGATGTGCAGCCGCTCCGCTGCTGCGCGCAGTGTAATCTGTTCGCTGTGGTGCTCATCCAGATACTGCCGCACCCGGTGCGCCAGCACAGAGGGTTGCTCCATCTCGTCGATTGCCTCGTTCCGCGCGCGGCTGTTTAAGAGCGCCTGCGTCAGCAGCAGCATGGAATAGGCAAGGCTGCCGCACACATTCCCCAGATGTGCGGTATCCGCCGACAGCAGATAGAGCAGCTGCATCAGCTGCCCGACATGTACGGACAGCTGCCCGCAGGACACCACCGGATTGGTTTTATAATCGATCAGGCAGTTCGGCGGCAGCCCTTCCATCTGCACGCCGGTCATTGCCACGCTGTAGGAATGTATCTGCCGCACCAGCGAGGGTTCCTCCCCATGCAGCACGCCCGCATTGCAGATCACGATATCGCCCTCACGGATCGGATAAAGGCGGTTGTCTACCATATATTGCCCGGTTCCTGCATGCACATAAAACAATTCCAGTTCCTTTTCATGCACATGCGGAAGGTGGGACTGCTTATCATTGTTCATCCGGTCAATCAGGATACAGTTTACAAATTCCGGAAGCTGATCCAATCGTCCTGTCATCATTTCATTTCCTCCCGCAATCACAAGATTACGCAATTCATTTCCAAAATTTCTGTCGATTTCCAGCTCTGGCGCGGTATTTTTCCACAAGAACCCGCTAACGTCCGTTTTATTTTTTCGCGTATAATAATTGCAGATAAAGCATTGAAGATGCAGAAAACGCATTTTAAAAGTTCATTTTATTGCATTTCCGCACAGCCCTCGCTTTGTTTAATTATTATAACACCGCTTTGTGCTGCGCGCTTCTAAATTCCTGCTTTTTCAATGCCGGAAACGCAAATTTTTTCATAATTTATGAAGGAGAGTGTATGAAGATGAAAAAGGTACGTATTGGTTTGCTCGGCGCTGGCCGAATTGGTAAGCTGCATGGCGAGAATCTGGCGCATGCGGTGCCGGAGGCGGAGCTGTATGCGGTCGCCGATCCGTTCATGAACGACGCGACCCGCGCTTGGGCAGCAGACATGGGCATTGAAAAGTGCTATGACGATCCGGAGAAGATCTTCAACGATCCTTCGATCGAGGCAGTATTCATCTGCTCCTCCACGAGCACCCACGCGGAGTTTATCATGCGCGCTGCCAAGGCCGGCAAGCATGTGTTCTGCGAGAAGCCGATCGACACCAACCTCGCCAAGATCGAAGAGGCTCTCGAGGCTGTTAAGAAAGCTGGCGTCAAGCTGCAGGTCGGTTTTGTCCGCCGCTTTGACCACAACCACAAGATGGTCCGCGACACGGTTGCCTCCGGCCGTCTGGGCAAGCCCAACATCGTGAAGGTCACTTCCCGCGATCCTGACCACCAGTCCATGGATTACATCAAGGTTTCCGGCGGCATCTTTATGGACATGACCATCCATGATTTCGATATGGTCCGCTATCTGGCCGGCAGCGAGGTCACCGAGGTCACCGCTTACGGCGCGGCTCTGTCCGGCGCGGGCTACGACCAGTACGACGACGTCGACACTGCGATCGTCATGATGAAGTTTGAAAACGGCGCGCTCGGCGTGATCGACAACAGCCGCGCCGCCCACTATGGCTACGACCAGCGCACCGAGGTACACTGCGACAAGGGCTGCGTGCAGGTTTCCAACGACCTGAACGATCAGGCCATGATCTCGAGCGCGGACGGCGTAGAGATTTCCAAGCCCACCTGGTTCTTCCTCGAGCGCTACAACAATGCGTTCATCGCAGAGGCGAAGGCCTTTACGGAAGCTGTTCTGAACAACACCGAGACGCCGGTAACCGGATTTGACGGCCTGCAGCCGGTCAAGATCGCCATGGCTGCTGCGAAATCCCTCAAGGAGGGCCGCCCGGTCAAGCTGGATGAGATCGGATAACCGATATCTGGGAGGCTGAGAATATGCAAACCGCTACCACATTGAAAAACACTTCGGATTCTGCCCCAATCACCTGGGGCACCCGAATTTCCTACGGTTTGGGTGATACCGCCTGTAACATCGTTATGGGTATCACCACCGCCGTACTGACATTGTTCTATACGGACTATGCAGGCGTTTCCGTTGCTACCGTCGGTCTGGTCATGCTGATCTCCCGTATTTTCGACGGTACCTCGGACGTTATCATGGGCATCATCGTGAACCGCACCAAGTCCAAGTGGGGCAAGGCACGCCCCTGGATCCTTTGGATGGCTATTCCCTACGCGATCTGTACGATTTCACTGTTCTGTATTCCGCAGTCCAATAACACTGTACAGTTCTGGTACATTTTTGTCACCTATAACCTGACTACCACCGTATGCTACACGGCCATCAATGTGCCGTACGGCACCCTGTCCACCCTGATGACCCGCTCCTCGCACGAGCGCGACCTGCTCTCGGTCATCCGCATGGGTCTGTCGCCCTTCGGCAAGATCATCGCCGTCACCTTCACCCTGCCCATCGTCAAGATGGTCGGCAACGACCAGGCAGCCTGGATCAAGGTAATGAGCGTATGGTGCATTATCGCCGTTATCCTGTTGGCGATCTGCTTCGTCCGCTGCAAGGAAACAGTCAGCTTTGAGGCCCAGCAGACCAAGCAGCCCAAGGTTACCGCGGGCCGCAGCCTCAAGGCGCTGCTCGGTAATCCTTATTTCTGGGCTACCCTGATCCTGTGGGCTGTCACCTGCATCCACACCACCATCATCGGCACCGACCTGCCCTACTACTGCAAGTATGTTCTGGGCAACGATGAGCTGTACAGCTTTATTTACACCGCAGAAATTATTGCGTTGATTGTCGGCGCATTCGCATGCCCGATGCTGCTGAAGAAATTCAACAAACGCGACCTGTCCCTGATCGGCTGTATCATCGTAGTTGCTGCACAGGCGCTGATCATGGTCAACCCGACGAGCTTCGGCTGGCTGATGGCGATGACTATCATCCGTTCGCTCGGCCAGGCGCCGCTGACCTC
>DXFS01000048.1 GCA_019114345.1 Candidatus Agathobaculum pullistercoris
AATCGCGTTGTGAGCGGCATCAGAAGGCGGCAGGCATTTATGCCTGCCGCCTTCCCGTTATAGGAGGGAAAGAAGGCATACAACCAGGTTTCCGCGGCATTCTCCATGACAAATTCATAATTCCATGCTATACTCCAGCAAGGTGATTGATAAATGAAGAACATCTTAATCGTAGAGGATGAACTGGATATTCAGGAACTGCTCTGCGCGTATCTGCAGGAGGCAGGGTATCAGACTGTAACAGCAGGAGATGGCGTAACTGCACTGGCGTTGTTTCAGGAGCAGCCCTTCGACCTGGTTCTGCTGGACATCATGCTGCCGAAAATAGACGGCTTCGGGGTCTGTGAGCTGATCCGCCGCCAGTCGCAGGTCCCTGTCCTGATGCTGACCGCGCTGGACGCGGAGGAACAGCAGCTCCGGGGCTTTGGGCTGGAAATTGACGACTATGTGACCAAACCTTTTTCCATGCCTATCCTGCTGGAGAAGATCCGGGCGGTCCTGCGCCGGAGCGCCGGGGCGGAGCCGGATAACCGGCTCCGCTACCGGGATCTGGCCATCGACCCGGATACCAGAGAGGCCGTGCTGGATGGCCGGGTTTTAGACCTGACCACTCGGGAATTTGATCTGCTGTACACCTTCCTGCACGCCCCCGGACGGGTGTTCACCCGCGAAATGCTGCTGGCACGGCTTTGGGGGTATGACTTCTACGGAGACGAGCGCGTGGTGGACAGCCATATCAAAAACCTGCGGCACAAGCTGGGACGCAATTACATCGAAACCGTGAGGGGAGTGGGCTATCGTGCTGCAAAACCGGATCCGTGAGAGCCTGACTGCCCGCATTTTCCTGATCACCGTGATGATCCTGCTTGGCGCGGGTGCGATCACGTTCGGTTTTATCGCTTGGGCCACGCCCAGCACCTATACCGCAGTCGTCAACGATGAGCTGACGCAGCAGGTGGATGCACTGGTGGAGCAGCTGAGCAGCACTGACGTGGACGGCGCCGGCTCCCTGCTGGATGCGTTTATCCAGTCCACCGGCACTGCCGCCATGCTGGTGGGGCCGGACGGCAAGGTGGCGGACACCGGGTCACGGCTGGCGGTGCAGGCGGTATATGAGGATGATTCTACAGTTGTCACCGTGTCTGAGAGCGATTTTTCCAATTCTGCTGCCGCCGGTACTGGGCAGACGGGCGATGCGGTGAGCGTCACCATGTCCGAACAGGCAACCATCACAGCGGAAGTAGAGTTTTCCGGACAGACCGGGACATACACGCTGTATGTCACACCCCGTATGCAGGCGGAAAATCTGGCGGTGCAGGCGCTCATCCAGATGGCGCCGTGGCTGCTGCTGGTGCTGGCGGCGTTCTCGCTGCTGTGCGCGCTGGCGTATTCCCGGTATATCACCCGCCCCATTGTCCGGATCAGCGGCATTGCGGAAAAAATGGCGGAGCTGGATTTCCACTGGGAATGCGGGGAGCAGCGCCGGGATGAGATCGGCAAGCTGGGCCGCAGCCTGGACCGGCTCTCGCAGCGGCTGTCCGCTGCGCTGCATGAGCTGGAAACAGCCAACTGCGCGCTGCGCGGGGAGGTCGAACGGGAACGCGAGCTGGACCGGCAGCGCATGGCGTTCTTCTCTGCGGCTTCCCACGAGCTGAAAACACCGGTCACCATCCTGAAGGGGCAGCTTTCCGGGATGCTGGAGGGCGTGGGTGTGTACCGCGACCGGGATAAGTACCTGCTGCGCTCGCTTCAGGTGACAGGGCGGATGGAAGGACTGGTCAGGGAAATGCTGGAGATCACCCGGATGGAGGCCGGTACGGCGTCCATCCGGCAGGAGCCGGTGGATCTGTCCGGCCTGGTCAGGCGGCAGCTTGCACTGGACGGCGCATTGCCCGAGCAGCGCGGACAGAAGGTGACCGCCGCGCTGGCGCCGGGGATCACCGTGTGCGGGGACGCTCCGCTGCTGTCCAAGGCCGTGGGAAACCTGCTCTCCAACGCCGCCCTGTATGCTCCGGAGGGCGCGGAGATCCGCGTATGGTGCGGCCTGCTGGACAGATGCCCGGCGCTGACCGTGGAAAACACCGGCGCACGGATCAGTGAGGAGGCGCTCCCGCATCTTTTTGAAGCATTCTACCGCGAAGAAGGTTCGCGCAGCCGCCGCACCGGCGGCAGCGGGCTGGGGCTGTACCTGGTGAAAATGATCCTGGAACGGCACCATGCCGCCTGTACGATCGAGAATCTGGAAGACGGCGTGCGTGCGACCGTGCGTTTCCCACGAAAAACAGAATAAAGGGAAAACAGTTCTTCCAACCGGAGAACTGTTTTTTGCAATGCTGCAATATCTGGTATGCGCGATTTGCGGGATATCCTGCGATTATCCGGATATCAATTCTTTGAAAAAGCACCGCAGATACAATTGTGCAGGATTTCCCCTGTATCTCGCCCTCCACACAAACCACATATCCCCTCCAAATCCGCTCCATATGCCGCTGGTATCCTGTCTGCAAACCCAAGCAGAAAGGACTGCGATCCATGGAAATCAACATTCAAAACGTCAGTATGACCTACCCAAACGGGAAACAGGCGCTGCACGGCCTTACCCTTGACCTGCGCACGCCCGGGCTGGTCGGTCTGCTCGGCCCGAACGGCGCGGGCAAGTCCACCCTGATGAAGCTGCTGGTGGCTGCGCTGCTGCCGACCACCGGCGCGATCCTGGTGGACGGGCAGCCTCTTGCCAAAACAGACCGGCAGCTCAAGGCCCGGCTGGGCTATCTGCCGCAGGATTTTGGCCTGTTCGACGAGCTGACCGTCACACAGTTTCTCGACTATATGGCCGCGCTCAAAGGGATCGCAAATCCCAGGGCCGCCATCCAAAAGACAATCCAGGCGGTCAATCTGGAAGAAAAGGTCGGATCCAAAATCCGTACCCTGTCCGGCGGGCAGCGCCAGCGGGTAGGCATTGCGCAAGCGCTTCTAGGCGATCCGCCGCTGCTGATTTTCGACGAGCCCACGGTCGGTCTGGACCCGGAGGAGCGCATCCACTTCCGCAACCTGTTTTCCCGCACGGCGCAGGACCGTCTGGTTCTGCTCTCCACGCACATCATCGAGGATGTGCAGTCGGTGTGCGACCGCATCGTGGTCATCGACCACGGGCGCATCCTGTTCACCGGCACACCGGCGGACCTCATCCGGTCCGCTGCAGGGCATGTGGGCGTGTTCTGGGAAAAGGACGGGACGCAGGAACAGGGGCTGCACATCATCGCCCGCGTCAACACCAGCCGGGGCATCCGCTGCCGGGCAGTGGCGGACGCACTCCCGCCTTATGCCCAGCCCGAGGAACCCTCGCTCGAGGACGCTTACCTCTATCTGATCTCCCGGGAGGTGCGCTGATGAAAACCATCCGACTGTTCCCGCTGGAGCTGCGGCGGCTGCTGCAAAGCCGCCCGACGTGGCTCATCCTCCTGCTGACGGTGGCCTCCCCGGTTTTAGGGCTGACGCTGTATCAGCCCACTTCGGCGGACACCATGCTCTCCCTGTATCTTGCCAACCCATCCATCGCGGGCGGCGCAGCAGGCGGTATCCTGTTCGGCCTGCTGACTGTATATGAGCTGAACCGCGTCGGCCGCAGCCGCGCGGATGCGCTGATGGACGCGGCGGTCTCCCCGCTGACCATGGCGCTGGTGCGCCTGCTGGCCCTGCTGGCAGCGGCGGTCATGACTGCGGCCATTACGATGCTGGTTTGGCTCCCCATCAGTATGCGTCTCATTGGCTCGGTATTTGGCGGTGTGGATTATGCACTGGCTTATCTGCTTCTGATGGGGCTGGCCCTGCCGCTGTCCATTCCGGCCGCTGCAGCCGCCTATCAGTTCACACGGAGGGTTGACCTGTCTCTGGTGCTGTTTGCTGCCTTTGCAGCCTTGAGCCTGACCGTCTTGGCGGATGACTGGCAGCTCTGCTGGCTCAATCCCTGTGTTTGGGCGTTGTCGGACGATTTCTCAAACTTCCGCATCTTCCGCTCGGTGGCCTGGATGCGCCTGACTTGGCTGTCGGCGCTGGCCGGGGTCTGGACAGTTTCCTATCTCTGCATCCGGCAGTATGGGAAGGGGGTCCTTGGTTCCCTGGCCCGGGGCGCGCGGCGGGTCTGCCGCCCGGTCATTGCCCTGCTCCTGCTCGCTTGTTCCGGCGCCGCCTACGCCGCACAGCCGCTGGTTGACCATAGCAATCCGGACGAAACGGCGATGACGTTCTATGAGGTGCCCTACGCGGAAAATGTGGTGTGCACCGGGCGCAGCGCCCGGGTGTTCCCCGATACTTCCACCGGATCCCTTTCCGGCACGGCATCCTATCAATTCCAGAACACCTCGGGTCAGGAGCAGAATGTCGCCTTCGGCATCAATCCCGGCTATACCATCTCCCATGTGCAGGCGAACGGCGCAGCGGTCCCCTTCTCGGTGAGCGAGTACCAGGAGTACAACGAAGCTATGCTGGAAGTGACCCTTCCTGCTGATGAACAAGTGGAACTGGTCATGGATTACAGTGGTTTCCCGCAGGAGAGCCGCAATATGTCCACGATGCAGGGCAGCAAAGAGATCAGCACGGAATACCTGTGCCTGGAGAATTCGACGCTTTCCCCGCGTCTGATGAATGTCCTGCCGGGTGAAAATGGATACCCTGCCACCATTGAAATTACGCTGCCTGCGTCCATGACTGCGATCCCGTTCGGCTCCAGTGAAGCAGAGGTGGTTGCTGAGCATGACAATGGCACCAAAACCTGGCGGTATGAGGTGGGCGGCACCGGCGGCATCCTTTATGCCGGCGACTACATCCGCGAGGATATCGAGGCGGGCGGCATGACCATTGCGTTCTACTACGGCCGCAAACATCAATCCGTTATGGAAGCCGCGGGTGCAGTGGATGCGGTCAAAGCAGTGGTGGACTATTGTACCGAGCACTACGGCACCTTGTCCTTTGGAACAGGTGAAACCCTCAAGCTCATCCAGAGCCGGGTAACCGGCGGCGGCTACGCCGCGGATGGCGCCAGCTTGCTGGACGAAGCAGACTTCACCGCAGATAATCTTGGAAATACTGACAAGGGAGGCGGTGCCGGTGAGGTCATGATCCATGAGCTTGTCCACCAGTGGTGGGGGCTCGGCAATATGTTCGACACTTCGGATGCAGCCGACCCGTGGTCGGCGGAGGGGTTGACCGTCTACACCACCTACCGCATCGTCAAGGAACTGTACGGCGAAGCATATGCACAGGAGCATTATGTGGATCAGTGGCAGCAGGCTGTGGACGACTACTATTTGGACTTCTACGTACGCAATCCGGACTATCTGGCGAATCTGCCCGAAGACAAGCAGCTGGAGATCACAAACAATCTGGCATACGTGCGGCAATACTGTGAGATGCCGCTCAAGATCCTGCAAGCGGAGCAGCTGGTGGGCGGCGAGGCGGCCATGGATCAGATCTTAAACCGCCTGTTTAACCGGGAGATTGACCCCGCATACCCTTATCTGACCTATCAGGACTTTTTGCATGCCTGCGGGCTGACGGAGGAGGATCTAAACCTTGATTAAGATATTCCGATATGAGTGCAGACGGCTGCTCTGCAACAAATTTTTCTGCGGGCTTTTGCTGATCCTGCTGTTTTATGGATGGCAGGTACTGAACAGCGTGACCATTTTGGGGGTGTCCCACACAGCGCCGTTTTCGCCCTGGAGCTTTGGGGATTACCTGAGCCGCATGCTGCCGCTGCTGTGGATCGGCGCATTGTTTTTCCTGACCTTTTTCACCGCAGGCCGGGCGCAGCGCGCGGCTGTGTTGACGGACGCCACGCAGGTATCCCCGCGCCGCTATGCGCTGGCGCGCTGCGCCGCTGCGCTGACCGGGACTGTCCTGCTGGCGCTGGCCTGCCTGGCCGAAGGTGCGGTGTTTTACGGGCGGTATTTCGGCTGGTATGCATGGGGGACGCTGCTGCTCCCCGCGCTGGCCGCGCTGGCACCGCCGCTGGTTTTTGCGCTGGGAAGCGGCTGGCTGCTGGGCAGATGCCGGGCATGGCTGGTCTATGTGTGGATGCTTGTCCCGCTGGTGTGTATGGCTTTGCCGCTGCCGGAGGCATTGTGGATTTGGAACGGCAGATTTTTCACCGCGTATCCGCTGACGCTTGGCTCGCTGGATCCCGCTTTTGTTCTGCCGCCTGCCGTGGTTGCGGCACAGTGCGTCCTGCTGGCAGCCGGTGTGGCTCTGCTGGCGCTGCAGCGGGGATGCAAGAACCGATAATAGAAACGGGGATGGGATAAAACAGGGGGCAAACGGCCTGTTTTCAACGGATATGCAAAACGGATCCCGGAATGGCGTATACACCATTCCGGGATCCGTTTGCTTCATAGTAATACAGGGTATAAGCCTACTCCTGTGCGAATACACCGCTGACTGCATCCCACAGCTCCCGAAAGATATTGACAATGCGGTCGAGCGCACTCTCTTCCTCTTCCTCCGCAGCCGCCTGCTGCATTGCCTCGGTTTCATCCACCGATATCTCCTGCGTGCGCAGGATGAACTGTACGCTCGCAGGCGTGGGGTTCTGGTCCGAGGTGACCGACTGCAGCGCAGCGTCCGCGTCCAGATTGAGCATGTTGGTCTTCTCCTCCAGGTCGCTTTCCGCATCCTCGAGCGCGGAATGGATGCTGTCATTGGCATTTTCCAGCTGGCCGGAACTGCCTGAGTTTGCCGCCTTGTCGAGCACGTCGAGCAGTCCGTCAAGCATGGCCTGCGTGCTGCTGTCCGACTGTTCGCGTACCGCGCGCAGATCGTCCGTCGCGGTCTGTAACAGCTCGTTCGCGGCAGATAGCGTATCCGTGAGCGAAACCATGAGTGTCTCGCCCTTATCCAGCGCCGAGGTCGCGTCCTTTGTCATCTGGTCGAGCGTGGCGGACAGCGCAGGGATATCTGCGATCAGGTCGTTAACCCGCTCGAGCGTCTGGTCGGCCAGTTCGGTCAGTTCCTGTCCGTCCGCCGCAGCGTCATCAGGCAGGGTATCATAGTCCTCGAGAATGTCCAGAATCGCCCCAAAATCCTCCGAAATGCTCCCTGCGGTCAGCGTCAGCGAGCCCAGCCCGCTCGACCTGTCGGTCATATTGCTGACGGCGTCCAGCAGGTCCGCCGTCTTGCTGATGACGTCATTCAGAGGCCCGACCAGCGCCTCCAGCAACCCGGAAAGCCCGCTGTCCGGGGCGATCTGATTGAGAATACCGCTGACCATTCCAGTAATCGCGTCTGCTTCATCGCGCAGGTCATTCAGCGCAGTCTCCAGCAGGCCGCTTGCCATTGTCAGCCGGTCCAGATCGTCGCCCAGCGCCTCGAAGTCCTCGGCGAGCTGGTACAGGTTGCGCCCGCCGTCCCCGCTCTCGTCGTGCAGGTCGTCGAGCATGTCCTGCAGGTCTTTCAGATGGTCGTGCATCTGCCGGAGAAGCTCCTGATATTCAGTCACATCCGCCGCGGAATCCTCGATCGTGGTCAGCATGCTGTTGATGGTTGCGTTGAGCGTGGTGAGCGTGGTCTTGGTCGAATCCAGCTCCGGGATGAGTGAATCCGAATTGCCGGCGAGTGCTTCGAGCGCATTCAGCGCTGCATCGGTCTGCGGGTCAAGCTCGCCACGGTCTGCAATCAGCTGCTTTCGCACATTGTTGATGCCGGAAATTCCGTCGGACAGTACGTTCAGTCCGCTTTTCATAGACTGCAGGGTCTCCAGCATGCTGGACAGCCCCTCATACAGGCTGTCGCCCGAGTCACCGAGCCGGTCCTTGATATCCCGCAGGTCAGACAGGATATCGAGTGAGGAAAGCGTGGCGGGTGCCATGAACAGCAGCAGCCCCATGCTTTCGAAACTGTCCGAGCCGATACGCACAGTGAAGGTGTTTTCCTCGCCAGGCAGCCCCATGAATACCACAAGTTTATATGTGCCCATGGACTGTATCTGCGCGCCGGGTGCTTCTATGGAAAGCACTTTGCTCATATCAATGCCTGTGCCGCAGATCAGCATCATATTGTTTTTGTAGTATTCGCTGGCAGCCTCGTTTGGGACAGCATGGATGGTCATTTCGACCAGTCCGCTTGCTCCTGCGCATTTCTCCGCCTCAACCGGTACGCCATTGAGCTTATAGGAGATGTCAAAGTTCCACGGCAGCTGAACCGCGGTATCGTTTTCCGGGATACACTCATAGTAAAACCGATGCATCCCCTCTCCCTCAAGCGCCCAGGAGACCGAACCATCCTGTAGGGTGGGTTGGTCATAGGTGGACATGTTGTAGACCTCAGAATAATTGCCATAGTCGGTAAATTCAGTGTGGCCGTTTAGATTCACGCCCTTGACGATGCGTGTCGCCGTCGGAATACCGTAATAATCCAAATTGATGTATACTGCTTCATCGGTTTCAATGGACGGAGCGGCGGCCTGCGCCGTCTGCGGCAGCACGAATGCCAGCAGCAGCCCGGCTGCGGCCAGACGGCGTGCCCTATTTGTGTTCATGGTCAGTCTCCTCCTTCTTGCTGTCCGGTTCTTGTTCAGCAGGATGGCTGTTTTTGCTGTGCAGGACTGCGTGCAGTCTGCTGCGGAAGGCCTTGTGCCGTGCACGGCGGTTTTCACGCAGCTGAGCGTGCAGGGCCAGCCGCTGGCGATGCAGCTCGCTTAGAACGGGGATTTCCAGCTTTTTGCCGCGGATACGATTCATTTTTTCATGTTTTTTCTCTGCATAGCCGGGCTTAACGATCCATCTGTCGAAAATAATCAGGCACTCGGGAAGCAGGAACAGCACCAGCAGCATGGAGATCAATGCCCCGCGTCCGATCAGTTGGCCGAGACCGGATATTGCTTCAACCGACGTCATGAAGTACAGACCGTATGCCACAGTCATCAAAATCATGCCTGAAGTCAGGATGGACTCTGCGCTGACCGTCACCGCACGGACCGCAGCCTCTTTTTTATCCCCTTGTGCGCGGGCATCCAGATAATTACCGGTCAGCAGAATGGAGTAATCGATGGTTGCGCCGAGCTGGATACAGCTGACAATGATGAATCCAAGGAACATGGTCCGCTGCCCGTAGATATACGGCATGGCAGTGTTGATGAAGACCGCGCTTTCAATCGGGATAAGTACTACCACTGGAAGGAACAGCGCCTTATAAGTGATGGCAACCACCAGCGCAACGCCGAGCAGGGAAACAATATTAACCAGGTTGTTATCCGGTACGATAATCGCCTTGATATCCTGCGTGGAAGGCGTCACGCCGACCAGATAAGTCTGTTCGCCGGGATAGTATTTGTCAATGATCGAGCGGATCTCATCCGCATAGGCAAACGCAGCATCGCTTTCACCCGCAGAACGGACATTGATGATCACGCGCGCCCAGTTTTCCGAATGCAGCATGCTGGTGAGGCTATCGGGCAGAAAGTCCTCCGGGATGCCTTCCGGCAGAGCAGATGCCAGCCCCAATGCATATTTGACATAGGGAAGATCGCCCAGCTCTTCGGTCATGGCTTTCTCGGTGATGTTGCCGTCGAGCGGGACGAGCGCAAGCATCATGTTGCTTTGCCCGAATTTTTCATTCATTTGCTGCTCGGCCTCGTAAACCGCAGTGCCCTCAGAATTTGCGACCGCTTCATTACCGTAGGTAAAGTCCGCCATGCCCTGCGCGATATAGCAGGGTATGATGAGGAGCAGCACGACGATCAGCACGGGCTTGCGGATCTTATATGCAAATTCGCCGAATCCACGCCATTGCTTGGGGATAAACGGCCGGTGCTGGGTTTTGGCTACCAGCCCCTGAAACCGCAGGATGAGCGCCGGCATGAGCAGCAGTACGGTGACCAGGCTGAGGAAAATGCCCTTTGCCAGCACAAAGCCCATGTCCGGACCAATGCCGAACCGCATAAGCGCAAGCGCCAGAAAGCCGACAATGGTCGTTGCTCCCGAGGCGCCGATCGAGGAAAAGGCGCTGCGCAGTGCGTTGGCCATGGCCTGTTCGGGCGCAATGCCGTTTGCCTTTTCTTCGGTGAAAGCGTGTAGCAGGAAGATCGAATAGTCCATCGAGCAGGCGAGCTGCAGCACCGCGCCGACCGCGTTGGACAGGAAAGAGATTTCCCCGAAAATGATGTTCGACCCCATATTGATGATGATGGCGATACCGAGTACGGAAAGAAACAGCACCGGCTCAAACCAGGAGGTGGTTGTGATCGTCAGGATGAGGAAAATAATAATGACTGCCAGCACCATCACCCGGGCGACCTCTGCATTGATCGTCGGGCCGAGGTTGGTATCCGATACTGCGGATCCGGCGACCAGACCGCGGTCACCGACGATCTGTTCGATCTCGCGGACGGCTGCATGCGTGCGGCTGGACGAGTCCTTTTCGAGGAAGATGATATCCATATAGGCGTCGCCGTCTTTATAGTAATCCTCGATATCGCTGTAATCGATGAACTGGCTCGAACCGTAGATGTTGGTCGAGGTATCGCACCACATCACCATGTCCACGCCGTCCACATCTGCGATGCGGTCTTTTATATTTTTCGCCTCATACAGTGTCACATCCTCCAGCATGACACGCCCCATACCGGGGTAAGTAAATTCAGATTCCATAATATCAAGCGCCTGCGCGGAAGAGGTTGAATCCGGCAGGTACTCTGTCAGATCATAGTTGACGCCGACCATAGGAATGCAGATCAGGCTAAAGACCAGCAGAATGGCAAAAATTTTTTCGATCCGCTTCCGGTTGTTTATGATCAGATCAACCGGACTGTGTCCGTTTAATTTCACAAGGAGAACACCAGCCTTCCAGAAAATAGATGTTGTGTACGTTTTCTTTCCGGAATATAGTTTATTACACAAGAATATCATACACAATAATTAAATTTGAAGATAATGATCAGAAATAAACATTTTATATTAAAAATGTATTTTTAATTTCAAATTGCGTCAACACAGGGGAAACAGGAAAAAACCGCCTTTGGAATATCCAAAGACGGTTTCGGAATTACAGGTGCAGATGGGATTTTGTGTTTATAAGCAGACAGAAAGCAGTAGAAAGCGGATGCAGGCTGTCACAGGGTAGACGAATTACTACTGGTCTTTGCCGCAGTCCGCAGCATGTGCGATCAGACAGCGGTCATTCGTCACTGCATCGTAAAAGCGGTAGCCGCCGGAAAAATTGTAGCAGTCAAAACCGTATCCGGTTAGAATCCGGCAGGCAATGTAGCTTCGCAGGCCGCTCTGACAAATGACATAGACCGGCTTGCCGGACGGGACCTCACGGATCCGCTCCCGCAGTTCATCCACCGGGATATTGATAAAACCGTCAATATGCCCCTGGCTGTATTCCGACACGGTACGGGTGTCTAAAAGAGTAATGCTGCCGTCGCGCGGCAGGGAAACAAGATCAGCCAGATGAAACTGTTTCAGAATGTCCTGTGCAATGTTATCGATCATAAAACCAGCCATGTTGACTGGATCCTTTGCAGAGGAATAAGGCGGGGCATAGGCGAGATCAAGCTCTTTCAGATCTATGGCGCTCAGCCCGGCGCGGATTGCGGTGGCGAGCACGTCAATCCGTTTGTCTACTCCTTCATATCCTATAATCTGGGCTCCCAGCAGGCGGAACGTTCTTTTTTCAAAAACCACTTTCATGGTCATCAGCTTCCCGCCGGGATAGTATCCAGCATGGCTCATGGGGGAAAGTACGACCTGATCCGCGTCAATGCCAGCTTTTCCAGCGTTGGTCAGGTTGATGCCGGTGGCCGCAGCGGTTAGATCAAATACCTGGATGACTGAACTTCCCTGGCTGCCCTGGTATCGGCTGTTGCCGCCGCAGATATTGTCAGCAGCAATACGGCCCTGCTTGTTGGCCGGACCAGCCAGTGAAATCAGGGCATCCTGCCCTGTGACAAATTGCTTGACCTGCACAGCGTCGCCGACCGCATAAATATCCGGTACGGATGTTTCCATCCGGTCGTTGACCATAATGCTGCCCTTTAGGCCTAATGCGAGTCCGGCGTCCTGTGCAAGGTGGGTGTCCGGCGTAACGCCGATCGCCAGGACAACCATATCGGCATGCAGCGGCGTCTCATCCTTCAGCAGGACATCAACACCGCCATCCCGCTCAGCAAACCCTTCCACGGTATGGCCCAGTGCAAGCTGTACACCGTGGCGGCGCACTTCAGCATGGATCAGCGCTGCCATATCCGGATCAAATGGATTCATCAGCTGCTTGGGACGCTGTACAATGGTGACGGCAATCCCAAGACCACGCAGGTTTTCCGCCAGTTCCAGGCTGATAAACCCTCCGCCGGCGAGAACCGCGGTTTTTGGCTGGTTGGATGCGATATACGCCTTGATGCGAAGCGTGTCTTCCACCGTCCGCAGCGTAAACAGCTTGGGGATGCCGATGCCCGGAAGCCGTGGCTGGGCAGGCTGGGCTCCGGGGGAAAGGAGCAGCTTATCGTAGCTTTCCTCAAACACTTCTCCGCTTTCCAGATCGGTAACAGAAACCGTTTTCCGGTCCGGATGGATGGCAGTTACCTCATGCCGCACCCGCATATCCACGCGGAAGCGGGAGAAGAAACTCTCCGGCGTCTGGAGCGTCAGTTCGGCGGCATCATCGATTATGCCGCCGATATAATATGGGAGACCGCAGTTCGCATAAGAAACAAAGCCGGACCGCTCAAAGACGACGATATCCGCATGTTCATCCAGCCGGCGTATTCTGGCCGCAGCAGTCGCTCCGCCGGCCACACCGCCAACAATTACAACTTTCATCAGTTCTGTCCACCTTTCCGGAGTTGGGGTATTGCATGCAATGCTTTGCAGTCTGTTGTAAAAACTGCAGTTGTGTATCATTATAACACGCAGAAAGCGGCTGCTGCAATGTCTGCTGCGCGGTGCCGGGCCGGTAAACAGCGCACAACAGAACCGTTGTGCACGCCGCGTATGGACGCACCGGATCCGCTGCAGCAGCTATGGCTGCGGACAGAATGTCGGATGAACACTTTACGGTCATCTGTATCAAATTTTCTATCCGATAGACGCTTTCGGATGCACGCCATTCCTTCAAATACATTGACAAGGGAATCGGATTCCGCTATACTGAGGGAGGTAAAATCTTTGTCTGCAGCAGCTGGATACAGGCATCTGATAAGGGGGAATTCCATGAAGGCAGAGGAAGTGTACCGCCAGATCGTGGTTGCCCTGGGCAGGGCTGGCATAGTGGCACCGCACATTGCAAACCTTTCAGATACCCGGGAATACTCGGAAAAGGAAGCGGCACAGCTTGCGGAAGAAGTTGTCGATTATCTTGAGGCGGAACTCAAACACAGAGACCGAAAATTCAGATAAACCCCAGCATATCTGAAGATCATGCTCCCTCCGGAGACATCTGCGCATCAGAGCGCAGCATCCCGGAGGGAGTTTTTTATTGCAGGGGGGAAGAAGACGGTAAAAAAGATAAGACAATGCAACAAACTGCATGCATCTTTACGCCGGCACAAGGGAACAGGAATGCTGCTTTCCGCCTGCCTGCAGACAAGTGTGGTTGGTGAGGGAACGGCATTCTGCTGCAGGGAGACTGCGCATATACTGGCGGTAAAAGGAGTGTGGTTGAGATGACAGATGGACAGCCGCTGTGCAGAAGTTTTTTTCAAAATGGATCAGAAGAGCCTTCCGCCAGCCGGATGGCCGCGCTGATGGCGGAACTGATTAACCAGTCGGAAAGGGCGGCGGAATGGCAGGGGGATGCATGGGAGGTGCCGGATGCCGTGCAGCGTGGGAGCCTGCCGGAACATGGAGCCTGACGGATATGGAAAGAGTGGCGATCTACTGCCGCCTGTCTGAGGAGGACCGTCATAAGCGGCTCGTAACGGACGATTCGGCCAGTATTCAAAATCAGAAGAATATGCTGGTACAGTATGCGGTTGAACAGCATTGGGAGATCTACCGGATTTACAGCGATGACGATTACACTGGGGCGGACCGAAGCCGCCCGGCCTTCAACTGTTTGCTGGAAGATGCACGGAAGCGCCGGTTTAGTATCGTCCTTTGCAAAACACAGTCCCGATTTACGCGCGAACTGGAATTGGTTGAGAAATATATCCACGGACTGTTTCCAGCATGGGGGATCCGCTTTGTCAGCATTGTGGATAATGCGGATACAGCGAATAGGGGGAATAAAAAATCCCGCCAGATCAATGGGCTGGTGAATGAATGGTATCTGGAGGACATGTCCGAAAACATTCGGAGCGTGTTGACGAACCGCAGGGAGAATGGGTATCATATCGGCTCTTTTGCCCTTTATGGGTACAAAAAGGATCCGGAGCACAAAGGACATTTGTTGATCGATGAGGAGGCTGCACAAACCGTCCGGGAGATTTTTGCGCTTTTTGCACAGGGATACGGCAAGACTGCGATAGCGCGTATGCTCAATAACCGCGGCATTCCGAACCCAACCGAATATAAACGCCAGCACGGACTGCGTTACCGGCAGCCCGCAAGCAAAAACAGTACGCTTTGGAGATACTGCACGATCGCCGGTATGCTTGTCAACGAGATTTATATCGGCAATATGGTGCAGGGAAAGTATGGAAGCGTATCCTATAAGACAAAGAAGAACCGGCCGCGGCCAGCAGGCACCTGGTATATTGTGAAGGGGACACATGAGCCGATCATCGACCGCGTCCTTTGGGATCGGGTGCAGGATATGATCCGGGAACGCTCCAAGCCATTCCGCAAAGGTACATTAGGGCTGTTTGCCGGAAAGGCACGCTGCGCTTGCTGCGGATATATGCTGCGCTCGTCCAAAACACGGGAACGGTATTATTTGAAGTGTCCGAACCGATATATGGCTGATCATGCCTGCCCGGGGGCGTTTATTGCCGTTGACCGGCTGGAACGGATGGTACTGGCGGAACTTAAGCGTCTGCTCAGCCAGTTTTTGGACCGGCCGGCCGTGGCGGCCCGGATTTCAGTCCATCCAGACTGGGAGGCACGGAAAGCGCGGCTTCAGTCCGAGATGGAAGCTGATCAAAAACGTATAGCCGCATGCACAAAAGCAATGCAGGATTTATACCTGGATCGCGTGCAGAAAAGAATAGAGCAGGAAGACTTCGCAGCGCTGTCTGTGAGCCTGTCCGGGGAGCGAAAGCGGCTGGAGAAGCATTTAGCAGATATCCGGAGCCGGATTGGAAACATCCAGGGACAACTGCGCGCGTCAGAGCTGCCGCAGGAGACGGTGAAGCGGTATCTGGACATGCAGCATTTGACAAGAGGGGCGGTGGAGATATTGATTGATCATATCGCCGTAGGCAGGCGCATTCCGGGAACACGTGAGGTACCGGTTGAAATCCACTGGAATTTTTAATCAGCGGTTGGGTCACGATGGCTGCCCGTAACAAACGGACAAACCGCATGCGGCCTGCCGGTGCCGCAGTATGGCGCACCAGCGGGAGAACAAGGATTTCTGAAACGGTTGGATGGATCAGAAGGAAGGGAGAAGCGGTCGGACGGACGGAGAAAAACCAAAAAATATGGAATCCCCTCTTGCTTTCTTCATAAAATTAAGGTACGCTAAAGCAATATAAATGAAGTGAAAGAAAAACGATGCAGAAAAGGAGGTAGGGGAGTTGGCTGCTATACTGGAAGTTTGCGTAGATTCGGTGGAATCTGCGGTGCACGCGGAAAAGGGAGGAGCGACCCGGCTGGAACTCTGCGCTGATTTGATCATCGGCGGTACTTCGCCGGACGAGGATCTGTTCCTCATGGTCCGTGAGCGGGTGAATATCCCGATCCGCGTATTGCTCCGGCCGCGTTTTGGGGATTTTCTCTACTCCGCAGACGAATTCGAACTTCTGCGGCGGCAGGTGAAGCGATTTGCCGGGCTGGGGGCAGACGGCGTTGTGATTGGTGTACTGCAGCCGGATGGAATGCTGGACGAGCAGCGTATGGCAGAGCTGATCGCGCTGGCGGGAGGCTGCGGCATAACGCTGCACCGTGCGTTTGACGTATGCCGTGATCCGTTTGCGACACTGGCCGCTGCCAAAGAGCTGGGCGTGGATACGATTTTGACCTCCGGGCAGAAGGCGTGCTGCGCAGACGGCGGGGAACTGCTGCGCAGGCTGGTCGCGCAGAGCGGCGGCAGTCCGCAGATCCTGGTGGGAGCGGGGGTCAATGCAGAGGTAATCCGCGCGCTGCAGCCTGTGACAGGAGCAGATGCGTTCCATTTGTCTGCCAAGCGGGTGGAAAACAGCCGGATGTCGTACCGGCGCGAGGGAGTGCCGATGGGGCTGCCCGGTATCAGTGAATTTGAAATCTGGCGGTGCGACGAGGCGGTCGTCCGTGCTGCGCGGCAGGCATTGGATGAACTGTGCGGCCCATAACAGGGGGGAAGACTTGTGAAGATCGATAAGGTGCTGAACAATAATGTAGTCGTTGCGCTGGACAGAAATGGGACAGAGACCGTCCTGATGGGGCGGGGCCTTGCCTTTGGCCGCCATGCAGGGGATCCAGTGCCTGCAGAAAAGGTGGAAAAGCGTTTCACGCTGCACTCAGACCAGCTTTCAAGCCGGTTCCAGCAGCTGCTCACCAGCATCCCGCTGTCTGATTTTCTGATGAGCGAGCGCATCATCAACCATGCCAAGCTGACACTGGGCAAGGAGCTGTCGGACAGCATTTATGTCACACTGCCCGACCATATCTCGGCTGCGGTCCAGCGGTATCAGGAAGGGCTCATCCTGCCCAATCCGCTGCTGTGGGACATCCGCCAGTTTTACAAAGATGAATACCAGATCGGGCTGGAGGCCAACCGGATTGTTCAGGAAGAAACCGGCATCCAGTTTGCGGAGGACGAGGCAGGCTTTATCGCCCTGCACTTTGTCAACGCACAGGTGGGCGGCGAGATACGCGATGTGTATGACATGACCTATCTCATGCAGGCAGCATTCCGCATTGTGCGCGACGCGTATGGCTTTGAGCCGGATTGTGACACGCTGGATTATTTTCGCTTTGTGACACATTTGAAATTTTTTGCGCGCCGGATTGTCAGCGGCCAGCACTACGGGGACGGGGATGCCGACCTGCTGGACGTGGTATGGTACAAATACCCCCGGGCATACGACTGTGCACGCAAGATATGCAGCTATGTAGAGCGCGAAAAAGAGTTCCAGGCCGGCAAAAACGAACTGCTTTACATGACGATCCACATTGCGCGTGTTATGGAGAAAAATGGGTAGTAAGCTGCCGCCGGACAACGCCCGGCGGCAGCGTTTTTTTGATATTTGTACAGATCGACAAAAACACCGGCGTTTTTTCAGAAAAAATGCCGGATGGAAAGGGCTTGCTAAATTGTGAACAATTTGTTACAATACAGACAACAAGTCAATAGTCATTCAATTTGATTGGATTGTTACCGCTTCGGCGGGCAAAACCAGATTTCTCGCAGTTTATCTTTTCGTGAAGGATAAGAGTGTGTTCTGCGGAGAAATTTGGTTTTTTTATTTTTCCGGCTTTTGCCGAAAACGTTTGAAATGAAAAAGGGAGTGAAGCCATGTTTGGCAAACTGAAAGGGCTGTTCGGCGGATCGGCCGGCATTGCGATCGCCGCGCCGGTTTCGGGTACGGTTGTCCCGCTGGAACAGGTGCCGGACCCGACGTTCGCGCAGGGAATCCTCGGCCAGGGGGTGGCGGTTGAGCCGGCGGAAGGCCGCATCACCGCGCCGGCGGACGGTACGGTCGATATGATGTTTGATACGGGACATGCGGTCAGCCTGACGACCAAAGACGGCGTCGAGCTGCTGATCCATGTGGGGATCGATACGGTTCAGCTCAAGGGTGCACACTACAAAGCCTGCTGCAAAACAGGCGACAGCGTCAAAAAGGGCGACCTGCTGATCGAATTTGATCCGGCGGCAATCCGGGATGCGGGCTATCAGCTGGTCACACCGGTTATCGTCTGCAATACCGACCGGTTTTCCGGTGTCCATACCGCAGCCACGGGTGCTGTTGCAGCGGGAGACCAGCTGCTGACGCTTTCGGAAAAGTGAGTGCTGCGCGGCACAATGATTTCATTTCGCCCTGCAGGGCGGTGAAATAGAGCGGTTTCCCTGTTCGGCTCAGGGGAAACGCGACGTACACAGAGGGCTGCTTCGTGCAGCCGACAAAAAAGAGGAGGGGAATAATCCTTATGATGAAGTATTTACAGAGACTGGGCAAAGCCCTGATGCTGCCGGTAGCATGCCTGCCGATCTGCGGTATCCTGATGGGCCTTGGCTATGCACTCGCTCCCGGCGCGATGGCGGCGGGCGGCGAATACGCCACCAGCGGTCTTGCCTATACGATCGGTTTCTTCCTGATCAAGGCGGGCGGCGCGCTGATCGACAACATGTCCTGGCTGTTCGCGGTCGGCGTTGCGGTCGGCATGGCCAAGGATAAGGACGGCACGGCTGGCCTCGCCGGCCTGGTATCCTGGCTGATGATCACCAAGCTGCTCGACCCGGCAGTCGTTGCCACCCTGAGCGGCATTGCGGCGGAAAACGTCGACCCGGCGTTCAGCAACATCCAGACCCAGTTTATCGGCATTCTGGCCGGCCTGATCGGTTCGGCCTGCTATAACCGCTTCAAGGACACTAAGTTGCCTGACTGGCTGTCGTTCTTCTCGGGCAAACGCTGTGTCGCCATCATCACGGCGGTCATCTCACTCGTTGTTGCGGCGATCCTGTTCTTTGTATGGCCGGTCGTTTACGGCGCACTGGTATGGGTCGGCGAGCAGATCCTGTCCGCGGGTGCGATTGGCGCGGGTATCTACGCGTTCCTCAACCGCCTGCTCATCCCGTTCGGCCTGCATCACGCGCTCAACAACGTATTCTGGTTTACCACTTTCGGCATCGGCGACCTGAACAACTTCTGGGCTGGCATGACCTCCGCCGACGTGGGCTACAGCCTTGGCATGTACATGTCCGGCTTCTTCCCCTGCATGATGTTCGGCCTGCCGGGCGCTGCGCTGGCCATGATCCACTGCGCGAAGTCCACCAAGAAAAAGGTCGCCTTCGGCCTGGTCGGCTCCGCTGCGATCTGCGCATTCGTCTGCGGCGTTACCGAGCCGTTTGAGTTCGCATTCATGTTCCTCGCTCCGGCGCTGTACGTTGTTTACGCGCTGCTGTACGGCATCTTCACCGTGATCACGGTTGCAGTCGGCTTCCGCGCAGGCTTCTCGTTCTCTGCGGGCCTGACCGACCTCGTGTTCTCCGCTTCGCTTCCGGCGGCGCAGAAGACGCTGCTGATCATCCCGCTGGGCGTTGCAGCGTTCATCGTGTTCTACATCATCTTCCGCTTTGCGATCACCAAGTGGGACCTCAAGACCCCGGGCCGCGAGGATGACGACGACACCGCAGCGCAGGACGCCGGCGCGACCCTGTCCAACAACGACTACACCGCAGTTGCGGCCACCGTCCTGGAAGGCCTTGGCGGCGCGGACAACATCGCGTCCCTCGACAACTGCATCACCCGTCTGCGCATTGAGATCAAGGACTACACGCAGGTGGATGAGAAGAAGATCAAGTCCGCAGGCGTGGCAGGCGTAATGCGTCCGTCCCAGACCTCGGTACAGGTCATCATTGGCACCAAGGTCCAGTTCGTAGCCGACGAAATGGCAAAGATGCTCAAGTAATCAACTTCATGATTTGCGGATAATACCACTGTGTTCCGCGCAATACAGAGGCGGGCAAAAGCCCGCCTCTTATTTTCCGGCAGAGCATTACGGTTAAATCTAAATTATTCTAAGAGGTGTTGGGTATGAAAATCATCCGTGCAAAAGACTATAACGACATGAGCCGCAAGGCGGCAAATATCATTTCCGCGCAGGTCATCCTCCAGCCGGATTCCGTACTGGGCCTTGCAACCGGCTCATCCCCGATCGGCATTTACGAGCAGCTGATCAAGTGGTACAACAAGGGCGACGTCGATTTCGGGGAATGCACGACCTTCAATCTGGACGAGTACCGCGGCCTGACCGCCTACCACGACCAGAGCTACCACTATTTCATGCACAAAAACTTTTTTGACGCGGTCAACATCCCGGAGAGCCGCATCAACCTGCCGGACGGCGCGCAGATGGACGCGGAGCGCGAGTGCGCCCGCTACGACGCGGCGATCAAGGCGGCGGGCGGCATTGATTTGCAGCTGCTCGGCATGGGCGTCAACGGCCATATCGGCTTTAACGAGCCGGACGACTGCTTCTCCAAGGGCACGCACTGCGTTGACCTGACCGAGTCCACCATCGAGGCGAACAAGCGCTTCTTTGAATCTGCGGACGACGTACCGCGTCAGGCCTATACTATGGGTGTGCAGACCATCATGCTCGCGCGCCGCATTGTCATTGTGGTTTCGGGCGAAAACAAGGCGGACACGGTCCGCGAGGCGTTCTTCGGCCCGGTGACCCCGCGTGTCCCGGCGTCCATCCTCCAGCTGCACACCGACGTGTCGCTCGTTGCAGACGAGGCGGCGCTGAGCAAGTGCGGCGACCTGCTGTAAGCAAAGAAGGGAAAACAATGGAGTTTAAAAACCTGAAGCTGTTCCAGCCGGACGGCACGTTCCGCAGCGGCGGGCTGTGCATCTCGGGCGACCGAATCACCGCGGCCGAGCCGTCGGCGGCGGCCGAGGATATGGGCGGGCTGTATGCCGTACCCGGGCTGGTAGACCTGCATTTCCACGGCTGCGTGGGGTATGATTTTTGTGACGGCACGCAGGAGGCAATCTCCGCCATCGCCAAATATCAGGCGAAAAACGGCGTCGCAGCCATCTGCCCTGCGACCATGACCTATCCCGAGGATAAGCTGACCACCATCGCCGAGGCGGCCGCAGCCTACCGCACCGAGCAGGACGGCGCCGCGCTGGTCGGCATCAACATGGAAGGGCCGTTCATTTCGGAGGCCAAAAAGGGCGCGCAGAACGCGGCCTACCTGCATGCGCCGGATGCGGACATGTTCCGCCGGGTGCAGAAGAAAGCAAACGGCCTGTTCAGGCTGTGCGACCTTGCGCCCGAGCTGCCGGGCGCGATGGAGACGATTGAATCACTGGCGGGCGAAGTGCGCCTGTCCATCGCGCACACCGAAGCGGATTACGACACCGCGAGCGAGGCCTTCCGCCGCGGCGCGCGGCAGGTCACCCACCTGTACAATGCGATGCCTCCCCTGTCGCACCGCGCGCCCGGCGTCATCGGCGCTGCGGCGGACAACGAGGACGTCACGGTCGAGCTGATCGCGGACGGCGTGCACGTTCATCCGTCGGTCGTACGCACGACGTTCAAGGTATTCGGCGGCCGCGTCATCCTGATTTCGGACAGCATGATGGCGACCGGCCTGGACGACGGCGAATACTCGCTCGGCGGGCAGGCGGTCACCGTGCGCGGCAACCTTGCGACCCTGCACGACGGCACGATCGCAGGCTCTGCCACCAACCTGCTGGGCTGCATGCGCAGCGCCGTGAAAATGGGCATCCCGCTGGGGCTGGCGGTCCAGGCGGCTTCGACCACTCCCGCCCACGCCATCGGCGTGCAGCAGGATTACGGCTCGCTCGAGCCGGGCAAGCTCGCAAACGTGCTGCTGCTGGACAGCGAGCTGAATGTCCGCAGGATCATCCTGCGCGGCGAAGTGCTCCAGGCATAAAACCGAAAAGCGGAGATACACAGCAAAGGGGATGGCCGCAAGGCCATCCCCTGATGCGTTTACCGTTTTTTGATCATCCCGGCATACCGGTAAAAACCGTCCTCATCCCCCTGTGGGTACGGATAACCGGATCGTTCCGCAACAAACTGCGCCGTCTGATGGAACAATGCA
>DXFS01000049.1 GCA_019114345.1 Candidatus Agathobaculum pullistercoris
CGACGATCACAAAAATCACGCCGACCACAGAAGTCAGGCGGGCAAACACCTTATCAGCAGCCGTTGCCTTGCCAGCGCCAAAGAACGTCTCTGCGCCGCCGGAGATAGCGCCCAGGCCCTGCTGTGCACCATTCTGCAGCAACACAACAACAATCAGGAACAGGCTTGCCACGATCATAACGATCGAAAGAGCGATTTGTGCGGTAGTCATGTTTATCGATTCCTCCAACTAATCATTTAAACAATTTCATCTTTTATCGCACCGGAAAACCGGCACGCATATTTGCGTACATGGTAGTTTACCACAGTTTCATCATCTTTTCAAGTGCTTTTTTACAAAATCGGCTTGATAATGTTTTTCATAGAGTCACCCATGCGGTTCGTATAGATCTTATGGGCGGGCAAATCAACCACCGCCATCCGCACGGCAGACCATCCCTGCCCAATGTTGGTGAAATCCCGGCCGGCCGCCAGCTTCCTCAGCTTTTTGGGCACTGCCGTATCAAGTTTCCCGGTCACAAGGATCACCGAAACAAGGGAAAACTCATGGCTTCTGTCAGGCTTCACAAGCTCTCGCTCAACCGCCTCGGCATACTGCCACCACTCCTGCAGCGACTGCCCGTCCAGTTCGGGGGCGGCAAAGAGCAGGCGGTATTCATGCGCATGGCTTTTGCTGCCCAGCGGAACCAGTCCCAGCAGCTTGCGCTCCCCGTCCAGTCCAAAGCAGCTGACCGCTGCCGCTGCGCGTCCCGCCACCTGCACGTTCATCTCAGTGACAAAAGTCTTATCCTGGCCTGCAATCATGCGGTCGCGGAAGGCGACAAACTCAGTCGAAAAATCCATATTCCACTCCTCTTTACAGGTCTTCCGGATACTCGCCGCGCGCAGTCAGATCCGCGATCGCCCTGCTGACCGACGGCTTGTCCTCCCGATAGGTAACGCCGTACCAGCGCGCAGTCGTGGTCAGGACCTGCGCAGTCGCCCGTCCCGCCCGGATCAGTTCATCCACCGCAAAGGGCAGATAATACTCACCCTTCATGGGATTATTGGGCAGTTGTTCTGCAAAAAAGCGGCGCAGCCCTTCATCCAGCGTATCCATAAAGGAAGGCGTAAACCCCCACAGGTTGAGCGATACCGGCGTGCCCTCGGCGATCTCGCCCGCAGGCTCGTCCCCGTCCGCCGCATAAACGATGCGTCCATCCGCCTGGCGGGAAATCGCTGTGCGCTCGATGATGCTGTCCAGCAGGCCGTTTTCATCCACTGTACATACACCGCGCGACACGGTTCCGTTTTCGGTCAGCGTGTTCTCCACCCGGTAGCCGACCATGCAGTAGCGGTACTTATCGTCATCCTGCGCCGTGGAAAGGTAACCATATATCTTCCGGAACGCATCCGCACCGTAAAAATCATCTGCGTTGATCACCGCGATGGGAGCGCCTGCAGTCAGATCCTTTGCGCACCAGACCGCGTGCGCGGTGCCGAGTGGCTTTTCGCGGCCCTCCGGCGTGTGCAGGCCCTCCGGCAGGCGGTCGAGCGTCTGGTACGCGTAATCCACCTGCATAAAGCGGCGCGCTTTCCTGCCGATTGCATCCTCAAACGCCTGTTCCAGCTCGGGCCGGATGATGAACACCACCCGTTCAAAGCCCGCACGGTATGCGTCGTAAACAGAATAATCCAGAATAATCTGGCCGCCCGGGCCGACAGGATCGATCTGCTTGAGCCCGCCGTAGCGCGAGCCCATCCCTGCGGCCATGATCACCAATACCGGCTTTGCCATCTCTTTTTATCTCCTTTGACACAGCTTGTCTTTGAATTATTTTCCATTTTTCTTCTCTGCCTGCGCCTTTATCCGCATGCCGGATTATGTGTTTAATCCGGCCGCCAAGTTGGCATACTTCATTATTATACAAGACCGTATCAGAAAACACAAGATGTTTACAAAGCGCGCCCTTTTTTTTGTCGAAAAGCATGAAAATCCTTCCGGCTTTTTCCGGATGATTGCAAAACGGTGAAAAAACTGCTAAAATGTTGCTGTTAAAATCATATCAAATGTGTCAATCGTGATATGCAGAGAGGAATATGTTCGATGCGCAAAACAAAAATCATTTGTACCCTGGGGCCGGCGACCGACCCCGTCCTGCCTGAGATCATCAAGGCGGGCATGAATGTCGCACGCTTGAACTTCAGCCACGGCTCCCATGAGGAGCACAAAGTCCGCATGGATGCGGTCAAGGCCGCTCGCCGCGAGCTCGGTATGCCGGTCGGTATCATGCTGGACACCAAGGGTCCTGAGATCCGCACCAAAACCTACAAAGACGGCAAGATCGAGATCGTCGAGGGGCAGGAGTTTATCCTCACCACCCGCGAGGTGGAGGGTGATGAGCACATTGTCTCGATCACTTATGACGGCCTGCCGGGCGACGTAAAGGTCGGTACCCGCATCCTGATCGACGACGGCCTGGTTGCCTTTGAGGTGACCGAGATCCGTGACGGCACGGACATCGTGTGCAAGGCGCTCAACGGCGGCCCACTGTCCAACCGCAAGTCGATCAACGTGCCGGGCATCAGCCTGAACATGCCCTTCGTCTCCGAGCGTGACCGCGCGGACATCGAATTCGGCCTTTCCCAGGGCATTGATTTCATCGCGGCCTCCTTCACCCGCACCGCGCAGGATGTGCGTGATATCAAGGCTATTCTCAAGGAGCACGGCCAGGAAGATGTTGAGATCATCGCCAAGATCGAAAACATGGAAGGCGTGCGCAATATCCAGGAGATCCTGGACGAGGCGAACGGCGTCATGGTAGCCCGCG
This sequence comes from Candidatus Agathobaculum pullistercoris, assembly GCA_019114345.1. Lineage (GTDB taxonomy): Bacteria > Bacillota > Clostridia > Oscillospirales > Butyricicoccaceae > Agathobaculum > Agathobaculum pullistercoris. The sequence goes on from DXFS01000049.1 coordinate 2,811, forward strand.
GTGATCTTGGCGTCGAGGTCCCGTTTGAAGAACTGCCCGAGATCCAGAAGAGCATCATCAAAATCTGCATCTCCCGCGGCAAGCGCGTGGTAACCGCCACCCAGATGCTCGAGAGCATGGCGAAAAACCCGCGTCCGACCCGCGCGGAGGTTTCCGACGTTGCCAACGCGGTTTACGACGGCACCAGCGCGATCATGCTGTCCGGCGAGACCTCGGTCGGCAAGTATCCGGTTGAGACTGTGCAGACCATGAGCCGCATTGCAAACAACGCAGAGAGCACCATTCATTACGATCGCCGCCGTGCGACCCGCCTGGAGTTCCAGAACATGAATGTTGCCGGCGACCTCAAGACGCTCGCCATTTCGCATGCGACCTGCTCCACCACGGCAGACCTGGGCGCAAAATGCATCGTTGCGTTTACTGAAGCCGGATCTACCGCGCGCGCAGTATCCACTTACCGTCCGGGTGCTCCGATCATCGCGGCCACACCGAACGAAAAAACCTGCAACCGCCTGACCATGTCCTGGGGCGTAACGCCCGTGCTGGTGTCCCGCCATCCCAAGTCCGGCACCGAGCTGTATGACCTGTCCGAGCAGGCAGCCATTTCCGCGCTCGACCTCCGCGTGGGCGATATCATTACCATCACTGCCGGCATGCCGGTCGGTCACGTCAATTATACAAACACTCTGCGCGTGCACCAGCTGACCGAGCGTTCGTTCGCGCATATCGTACAGGATTGATCTTATGTCTCTCAAACGCTTCCAGCGCAGGCTGATCCGTATATTGACCGTACTTGTCCTTTTGTCCGCTGTTTTCTGTGCCGGCCTGTACGTCTACCGTACTTTTCTCGGCTACAACTACGACTCTACCTTGTATGAGGAGGATCTGGCCGCGGGCATCAAGGCAGACGAAAATATCACAAATATCGCGTTGTTCGGCCTTGACCCGCGCGACGGTGATACCCAGAGCCATTCAGACTGCACGATGATCGTCTCCGTGGACAACACCCGCGGTAAGATCAAGCTGATCAGTCTGATGCGCGACTCGCTCGTTGCGATCGACGGCTACGGCATGGACAAGCTCAACGCCGCCTACTGGGCCGGCGGGCCGAGCCTTGCCATCCGCACGCTCAACGAAAACTTCGGCACGGATATCACCGAGTATATTGCGGTCAATTTTGAACAGTTGGTCGAAATCATCGACGCGCTGGGCGGCGTAGAGATCGATGTGCAGCAATCAGAGCTGGATGAGCTCAACCGCGTCATCCGCGACTACGGGATCGAGCAGGGGCAGACCTTCCAAAGCGTCGAATCCGCCGGCGCACAGACGCTGGACGGCGTGCAGGCGCTGTGCTACGGCCGCATCCGCAAAGGCGTCGGGGACGACTGGGCGCGCGTGGAGCGGCAGGGCATCGTCCTGCAGGCCATGTTTACCAAGGTGCAGTCCATGGATGCAAGCGGGCTGATCGGCCTGATGCAGAAGCTGATGCCGTATGTGACTACCTCGCTCTCGGCAACCGAGATCGCGCCCCTGATCGTGGGAGCCCTGCAGCACGGCGTGCCCGAGCTCGAGCACGCACGTGTCCCGCTGGATGGGGAATGGTACTATTCCGGCCCCTCCAACACATACATCGAATACGATCTGGATACCGCTGCGGAGCATATCCGAGCGTATATCTATGATGATGTCTATCCCGGGGAAACCGCGTCGGATTCCACCGGCACAAGCAGTTCCGACAGTACGCAGACGACGACCGGCGCCAATGAACCGCTCGGCGGCGTTGATTTCGATGAGCCGCCCACCGGCCCCATGTCTACCGACGACAGTGAATCTTCGTCCGGCAGTGTGGAAGATCCTGCTTCACTTGCTGAAGAGGGTGGCTGGTACGATCCGGAAACCGGAGATTATTACGATTCCGATGGCGACCGGTACTATCTCGATGACAGCGGTACCCGGATTTATTATTAAAATAACCTGACAGAACGGAAGGGGGTATGGTTTTCATACCCCCTTAACTAATAGAGAGGCTGGCAGTAGTATGTATATCAAACACGTTCTCCCCAACGGTGTGCGCCTGATTTCGGAAAAGCTGGACACCGTGCGCACGGTATCGGTCGGTATCTGGGTCGGCAACGGCAGCCGGTATGAACCCGCTGCGCTCGGCGGTATTTCACACTTTATCGAGCACATGATCTTCAAGGGCACGGAAAAGCGCACCGCCCAGCATATCGCTATTGCGATCGACGCACTCGGCGGTCAGGCGAATGCTTTCACCGACAAGGAATGCACTTGTTATTATATGAAGGTGCTGGACAAGCGTCTGCAGACCGGCGTCTCCATCCTGGCGGATATGTTCATGCACTCCCGCTTTGCGCAGGAGGACATCGAGCTTGAACGCGGGGTTGTGCTTGAAGAGATCGACATGTACGAGGACTCCCCGGAGGACGTGGCGATCGACAAGCTGTTTGAAAAATGCTACGAAGGCTCGGCGCTCGGCCGCCCGATCCTCGGCACGGCCGAAACCCTGCAAACCATCAACTCGGAAGCCATGCACGACTATATGCACCGCTACTACCGGCCGAAGGACACGGTGGTGGCCGTGTCCGGCCACTTCACCGAGGAAGATCTGGACTATATTGCCGAGCTGTTTTCCCAGATGGAGGGCGAGGGCCGCAACGAAATCACGCCTGCGGTTTACCAGCCCAGCCTGGTGCTGCGCGAAAAGGACATCGAGCAGAACCACCTGTGCCTGTCCTTCCCCGGCGTTTCGCTGCTGAGCGAGGACCGCTATGCGATGAACCTTTTAAGCTCGATCCTGGGCGGCGGCATGTCGTCCCGCCTGTTCCAGAGCGTGCGCGAGAAGAACGGCCTGTGCTACTCGGTCTATACCTTCACCACGCCCCATCTGGACACCGGCCTGCTCTCGATCTACACCGGCCTGGGCGCGGAAACCGAGCACAAGGCGCTCGAACTGATCGTACGCGAGCTGCACGAGTTCTGCGAAAACGGCCCCGCGCCGGACGAGCTGTCCCGCTGCCGCGAGCAGGTCAAGACCACCCTGCTCATGGGCCTCGAGAGCACGGGCAACCGCATGATGACTATCGGCCGCAGTGAACTGCTGCGCGGCGAGGTGCAGGCGGTCGAGCAGGTGCTCGCCGCGTATGACAAGGTCACAGCGGAGGACGTCCTCCAGCTGGCGCGCCGCGTATTTGATTTTTCGCAGGTCTCGCTCTCCGTGGTCGGCCAGCCGGATCACGAGGAAAGCTACCGCGCCATGCTGCAGTGATGAAGTGATGAAATATGCAAAACGCATAAAAAGAGCGCCGTTTTTTCGGCGCTCTTTGCTTTTTCATGTTACTTGACAGGTTTTCCCTGTTTCTGTTATGCTGAATTTGAGGATAGCTGATACGCAATTGATGCATACAGGAGGGGATCACGATGAAAAAACGAATTGTCCTTATGCTGGCGGGTCTGTTGCTTTGCAGCGCGCTTGCCGGGTGCGGGCAGACCGATGCAAACAGCAGCGGCGCTGTGCCGGCCGGGGAGATGCAGCTTGCACCCATGCAGCTCAGCGATGAACAGTACAGCGTGCTCTCGCTCGCAGACATTGGCGTGCGGGAATTCATCGCCTATGAATATCAGACCGACGAAAATTTGCGCTGTATCACCACCATCCGCTATATCCTGAACGATGCGCTCGAATGGGAGCCCGCCGACAGCGGCTCGGGACGGACATACGGCGACGCGCCGCCTCCCTCCCCCATTGGCACCATCGCGCTGACCGACAAGGGCGGCGGACAGGGATTTACGCATGTGCTGCGTGAGCGCGGCGATAGCAGCGCGAGTTTTACCTCCAGCGCCCCCGGCCTGCCGGAGGAGGTCGGGGCCGGTGGACTGGCTGTCGGCGTCGGCGTACAGCAGGAGGCCGTACCCATCGTGTACGACGAGGAAATCCCGCTGCTGGTGCGCACTTTCCGCGATAAAAGTGAACTATATGTATATGACGCGGCGCGGGATTTCGCCGATCCTTCGCGCTTTGAGGGCGACCTGTTCACCGAAGCGTATACGGTCACCTTCTCCGATACCCTGCCAGAATGACCGCACCTGCGCAAACAAAAAGCCGCCTGCTGAGCAGGCGGCTTTTCCACATGGTTTACTTGTCTACGACCGGGATCTCTGTTGTATCGACCTCGTCGAGATTTTTCAGGTAATGCCTGGTTTCCTTTGCAATCACGCCGGAAAGCAGCAGCACAGCGATCAGGTTAGGTACCGCCATGAGTGCATTCAGGATGTTCGCGATCGTCCACACCAGATCAAGCGACAACACCGGGCCGATCACGATCACAGCGATAAACAGGATCTTATACGGCAGCATGCCTTTTTTGCCGAACAGGTATTCGCAGCAGCGCTCGCCGTAATACGACCAGCCGAGGATGGTGGAATACGCAAATGTAATGATACCGACCACCAGGATGATCGGACCCAGCACCGGGATCTGCGAGAACGCCGCCGTCGTCATCTGGCTGCCGTCCGCGAACTGATCCATATTGATGTTCGGGTTCTTCATGATGGTGGTGACCAGCACCAGGCCGGTCATCAGGCATACGACGACTGTGTCCCAGAAGGTGCCGGTCGAGGAAACCAGCGCCTGGCGCACCGGGTTGCGGGTCTGTGCGGCGCTCGCCACGAGCGGCGCGGAGCCCATGCCGGACTCGTTCGAGAACAGGCCGCGCGCCACGCCGTACTGCATCGCAATGCGCAGGCCGCCGCCGACCAGTCCGCCTGCGACCGCGCCGGGCTTGAACGCCAGCGTCAGGATCGCCTGCAGCGCCGGCAGGATGAAATCCCAGTTGATGCACAGGATCACAATGCAGCCGCCGACATAGAATGCCGCCATGAACGGCACCAGCTTTTCACACACATTCGCGATCGACTTGATGCCGCCGATGATAACGATCGCCGTAATGACCGCAAATACAATACCGATCAGCAGCGGTGGGATGTTCACCGGGCTGTTGCCGCGGATGATCTCAGAGATCGCGTTGATCTGCGTACCGCAGCCGATGCCGAAGGAAGCCAGCATGGCCAGCAGCGCGAACAGCACGCCCAGCCACTTCAGGTGCAGGCCGCGTTCCAGCGCGTACATTGCGCCGCCCTGCATGCGCCCGTCCTTGGTCTGCACGCGGTATTTGACCGCGATCAGGCTTTCCGCATATTTGGTCGCAATGCCGAATACGCCGGTCAGCCAGCACCAGAGCACCGCGCCCGGGCCGCCGAGGAACACCGCCGTACCGACGCCGACAATGTTGCCCGTACCAATGGTGGACGCGAGCGCGGTCGTCAGCGCCTGGAACTGGCTGACGTCGCCGGGCGAATCCGGATCCTTGGTGACCGACAGCCGGATGCCCGTAAACGTCTTGCGCTGGATAAATCCGGTCCGCACGGTCATGAACAGGTGCGTCCCCATCAGCATGACGATCATCGGCAGGCCCCAGATCCAGTTATCGATCGCGGACATGAGGTTAGAAAATGCCTCCATAAATGTTTTACCTTCCCCTCTATTTTGGATTGCTATACAAAAAGGGAGCGAAGCCGAATGCTTCGCTCCCTTTTTCTTGCATCCGGGAGCCGCGGTGTGTCCAGCGCCCCTTTGCGCGTCGGCACCGCGATTGCTTTTATTATAACCGACATTTAACAAAAATGCAAGCAAAATCACCACATCCTTGCCATCCATCGCCCATACCGTACTGTTTTCAACGGTGCGGCGGCAATGCTGTCCGCCTGCAATTCCTGCCTGATTTCCGTACAATGGCCCGCCGCTGCGCGGTGTTTTATCCATTTTTTGCGTGTTTTCCTTGATTTATCCCGTCTGCTCCGGTATAATGTTTAGGTATTATCTGTAATCCAGCTGTTTATTGGGGGTATAAGATTTATCATGGGAGACACTTTTCAGATCATGATCACCATGATCGCCTACATGCTGGCGGTCATCGTGATTGGCCTGGCTTTTGCCAGACGGGCGAACCGCAGTTCAGAGGCATATTTCCTCGGCGGCCGTTCGCTTGGCCCGTGGGTCGCCGCGATGAGCGCGGAGGCTTCGGACATGTCCGGCTGGCTGCTCATGGGACTGCCCGGCGTGGCCTACTGGTGCGGCATTGCAGACGCATCCTGGACCGCGATCGGCCTTGCACTCGGCACGTACATCAACTGGCTGATCACATCCAAGCGCCTGCGCCGGTACAGCGAGAAGGCAGGCAACGCCATCACCCTGCCCGAGTTCTTCTCCAACCGCTACCACGAGAAGCGCAAGGTCATCATGACCATTGCCGCGCTGTTCATCCTGATCTTCTTCACAGTCTACGCAGCGAGCTGTCTGGTCACCTGCGGCAAGCTGTTCTCCACGCTGTTCGGTTTTGATTACGTCCCGATGATGATTGTCGGCGCAGTATTCGTGCTGATCTACACGATCATCGGCGGCTTTCTGGCAGAAAGCGCGTCCGACTTCATGCAGGCAATCGTCATGATCATTGCGCTGGTCGTTGTTGTTGTGACCGGCACTGCTGCTGCAGGCGGTCTGGATGCTGTGCTCGAGAATGCGCGCAGCATCCCGGGCTTCCTGGACTTCTTTGGCATCGCCACCCCGGTGACTGACGCCGCCGGCGTACAGCAGGCGGTTAACGGTGTGCCGCAGTTCGGCGAGGCGGGCGTTTACGGCCTGCTCAGCATCGTATCCATGTTGGCCTGGGGCCTCGGCTATTTCGGCATGCCGCAGGTGCTGCTGCGCTTTATGGCGATCCGCACGGAGAAGGAACTCACTACCTCGCGCCGCATCGCAACCGTTTGGGTGCTGATCTCGCTGGTCGTCGCGGTGTTCATCGGCGTGGTCGGACGCACGCTCTTCCCGACAGCGCTCACCACTGCATCTGATTCGGAGAACGTATTCATCCTGCTCTCTACCAACCTGCTGCCGCCGCTGCTGGCCGGCCTGGTCATGGCGGGCATCCTCGCGGCGACGATCAGCTCGTCTGACTCCTACCTGCTGATCGCAGCCTCGGCATTCGCAAAAAATATTTACCAGGGCCTGATGCACCGCAAAGCAACCGACAAGCAGGTGCTGAACATTTCCCGTCTTGCGCTGCTCGCCATCTCGGTTGTTGCAATCATCATCGCGCTCGATGAAAACAGCGTCATCTTTACCATCGTCAGCTTTGCCTGGGCTGGCTTCGGCGCGACCTTCGGCCCGCTGATGCTGTTCAGCCTGTTCTGGAAGCGCACCAACCGCGCCGGTGCAATCGCCGGCATGATCGGTGGCGGCTGCATGGTGTTCATCTGGAACCTGTTCATCAGTAAGCTCGGCGGCATCTGGGATATCTACGAGCTGCTGCCGGCGTTCCTGTTCTCCTGCCTGTGCATCGTGGTCGTGTCCCTGCTGACCGCACCGCCGTCCAAGGAGATCGAAAAAGAATTTGAGGAAGTCCGTGCAGGCGGCAGCAAGTAAGCCCCTCCGCGTTCATCCGTACTATACGTAAAAAGCAGGAAAAGCGTCCATATGGGCGCTTTTCCTGCTTTTGTTCTGTTTTCTCTCTATCCTGTATCAGACAGCCGCGGAAAGCCGCTGCAAAATCAGTGTTGCTTCCTGATGGGTGATCGGGTCCTCCGGCCGGAACGTGCCGTCGCCGTCCCCCTGCAGGATGCCCTGCGCTGCCATTTCTGCAATGACGTCATGCGCCCAGTAGCCGCCCGGCACGTCGCTGAACGACGGCGCGCCGTCCGCCGCGGTATTTGCGGAAAGCGCAGACGCGATCACGCAGAACTCTGCGCGGGTGATCTGTGCCTCCGGGTGATAGCTGCCGTCCGCATATCCGTTCAGCAGGCCGCGGTCGTACAGCTTGGCGATCGCATCTGCCTGCGTACTGCCCGGCGCTACATCGGTGAACCGCGCAAGCGCCGGCTGCTCGGCGGCGCTCTGGTCGGCCAGACTGTCCGCCAGCAGCTCTGCGACCTCACCGCGGGTAATTGGGGTGGTGTCGCTTGACGCCGGAATGCTGTCCTGCAGCAGCGGCGTGACCTTGCCCGTGTCCGCGTCCACGCGCGCGGCAAACGGATACTGCACGGACTGGGCCGCCGACTTAGTCGTCTGCACAAACACCGCCGCATCCTCGATCATGCGCTCGATCTCGTCCGCACACGCCTTGAGGTCATCCTCAGTGACCGCAAGGATAGCCGCACGTTCCGCTGCGTAGTCCGCCTGCGTGCGGCCCGCACGCGCCAGGCTCAGGCCGCTTGCACGCGACCACTCCGCATTCATGTCGAACTCGTTGACCGCGCTGACCTTGAAGCCCGCCAGCTCGCTCGGGGCAAGGCTCATCGTGCGGACAAACGCCGCCGCGCCCCGGAACACCTCGACCGCCTGGTCGACGCCCACGCCGCCCGAGGAGACCATGGTCACGCCGTTTGTATCAAACAGCAGGCTCGCACCGTATGCACCGCGCCGGTCACGCAGTTCGGGCAGCATGTATTTCGCTGTCAGCACCGAACTGAGCACATCGTAGGCCGCCATATTTTCCGGCGTCTGTTCAAATTTTCCGACCAGCATCACATGGTTGGAGTCCTGTGTGTTCGAGGACACCACGATCGCGCTCGGCCAGCCCTGCGGCATCCATTCGCAGGAGGATGCGCCTGTACCTGCGGGCAGCGCGGAGGTAAAGCCTTCCGCGGCCTGCCGGAAGGCGGTATAGTCCGCGCGGCTGCCGGTGAACTCGGCCATCACGCCCGTGCGCTGCAATGCACTGTCCAAAAGGCTGCGCATCTGCTCGAGCAGCGCCGCGTCGCCGTCCGGATCATCCACCGCCCTGTCGATAAAATCCTTGTACGACATGGACGAGCCGACAAAGCCCGCCGGGATGCTGTCCATAAATCGGTTGGCCTGCGTGCTGGCCTGCAGCATCATGCTGTATTCGTAGTAATACGGGTCGCTGTACAGCGCGCGCAGGGCGCTTTTCCGCTCGGTCAGGAAGGTGCGCAGCGCCGCCGTATCATCCAGCGGCGGGTTTTGCAGCCATGCGGCCAGCGCCTGCACGGCCTCCCCTGCCTTGCCCGCTTCGCCCGAACCACCAACGGAAAGCGCCGGGTGCAGGGTGTCCGGGTCGCCGTACCGCTCGCCCGAGGTCACACCGAGGTACATGGAAAGCCCCTCCGCCTGCATGCGGTCGCCCAAAAACTCGCACAGCAGGCACCACAGCGCGGTGTCCTCGTTTTTGATCTCGACCGGGAAGTAGAACGAGAAGGACGGCGCTTCGCTCCCGGCATCCTCGTTGAAATAATACGTCACGCCGTCCGCGGTCTCGCTCTCCTGGTTCATGGAGAACGGGTCGTCTGCAAAATCCCCCAGATCGAGCAGCGGCAGGCGGGCGAGCACCTCCGGGTCGTCCGGCTGGTCGAGCCAGGCGCTGAAGTCCGCGGTGTCCTGCTTGACCTGCTCAAGCTCCACGGCGGTCAGCTGCGGCTCATACGCCGTCGGCTGCGATGCGCCGTTGCCCGATACCACGATGGTCTGGTACGGGCTGTCCCGCCACTCGGCGGCGAGCGACTTGAAATACGCCTGATCGCTCCGCAGGCCGGTGATTACGTCCGCGCGGCCGACGCAGGCCAGCGGGTCGCCCGCATAGGTAAAGCCCATGAACACCTCTTCGCGGCCGAACTGCTGGGCTTCCTCCTGCTGGTCGAGCGCGCTGTTCAGCGCATCCGACGGGATGCCGTTCTGCGCGACATCGTCCAGCGCCTTCTGCATCGCCGCGACCGCCGCGTCCTTCTGCGCCACCGGTACCTGGGACAGGATCAGGCCGACGTTGTAAATGCCGCCCGAATTGCCGCCCACCGTGTAGGAGAGCGCATCCGGGAACTGCTCGCGCAGGGTTCGCTGCAAACAGGTGAGCAGCGCTCCCCACGCCTCGGTCTTTTTGGTGTCCAGCATGCTCGGGCCGTGCGCCATGAACCCGATATCGACCGTCTGCGTCGCGTCCGTGACGTTGTACTCCTGCACAGTCTGCGTCTGTGCAATGGGCTCGGCCTCGATCTGGATATCCGGCGTGCTGTCGGCGTCGGCCTCGTCCAGATAGCCGTCCAGCATTTGGAGCGTCTTGCCGATATCCTGCTCGCCCGCCGTATAGACCAGCATGTTGGAGGGCGTGTAGTAGGTGTCGTACACCCGCATCACGTCCTCATAGGTCAGGTCGAAGATATCCGGGATCGCGCCGCCCGCATCAAATGTGGGCGAGGTGTCCCCATACAGGTTTTCGTACAGCTGGCCGGATACAAAGTTCAGCGAATTCTGCGCCGTGTCCAGGTTGCGCAGGCGCAGCTCGTTATACACGATGCCGTTATACTGCGCTTTGCCGTCCGCATACTCGATGCGGATGCCCTGCTGTTTGAAGATGTTCGGCTCGGTGCGCAGGCGCGGGAACAGCACACAGGTCGTGTAGATGTCCGCGAGGTTATAAAAATCCTGCTCATCCGCGGTGGAGAACACATAGGTCGTGTAATCCTCGCTCGTGTAGGCATTGATCTCCTGCGCGACCGAGCTGTTCTGCAAAATGTGCATCAGGTCGTTTAAGGGATACTGCTCGCTCCCGCACAGCAGCGAATGCTCGAGCACGTGGTTCGCGCCCTTGCTGTCCTCGGGCGGGGTACGGAAGCCGATCGCAAACTCGCGCGTTTCGCTGCCGTTGTCCAGCCACACCACCCGCGCGCCCGTGTCCGCGTGCTCGAGCAGATGGTAGGTGCCGCCGTCCGCGGACTGGGTTTTGACCTCGGCAAAGCCGTACTGCCCGTAGCTGCCCGCCGCAAGCGCCTGCACCGGCGCAAACGGTACCAGGAGCGCCGCGGCTGTCACCAGCGCCGCCAGCTGTTTTTTCATGGGATCCACCTCATCTTTCCGTATTATCTGTACTGTGTGTTGTAGTACAGCTATTATATTAGCAAACCGCTGCCGGCCTGTCAACAGCGGTTTGCGTGTTTTTCAGGGCGATGCCGCCGCAGCGGTGCGGTATTGCCTCAGGCTTCGATGACCTCCTGCGCCATCTGGAAGAAGTCGTCTGCGGTCAAAGTACCGGGATTATAGGTGTAGATGGAATAGGCAAGTCCATCTTCGATCCACGAAACGCGGTAGAATGTATTCTCCTCGCGCTCGGATGAGCCGTAAGCAATGTTGATCTCGCCGCGTTCAAAAGCCGCCTGCTCCTCTGCGGTTGGCTGGATACTGCCATCTCCCGGCAGCGCAATACCCTTCATCTCGCGGTAGTGCACCTCGGTGCCCGCTACCGTGCTCACATCGTCATACGGCGAGGTATATTCGCCCTCTTCCTGCACCGGCGCAACCTCCAGGGTCAGGTCCGTGCCATCCTTTTCATACGTCAGCATGATGCCGGTAAAGCTGCCCAGCGTATTGCCGCTGTCATCTCTTTTGTCAACTGTGTCCTCATAGCCCTTGTCAAACGTGTAGCCGTTCGAGAACGACGCGACATACTTTGCGCCCGGCACATGCTCCTGCACGTATTCCGCCGTTTCAGCGAAATCCGTCCAGCTCTGATTGAGCATGGTGCTCGAGTACCAGCCCACAACGCCGCTGCCCGCGACCGCGCCGGTCACGGCAAGCGCCGCCACCAGGCACACGGCGGCCAGCTTTTTGCCCCACTTCGGGCGGCGGCGCACCGGCGCCTGCGCCTCCCCGCTGCGGATGGCAAAATCAATGCGCGTCTTGAGCGTATCAGGCGCTTCCAGCCCCTCTGCCGTGGTTTTCAGCGTTTCACGAATCGTCCGTTCCATCTTCAGTTCATCCATTTTGAGCAGCCTCCTTTGGCTTTCCCTCTTTTGCGGTCAGCGCCTGCCGCAGATGGCGGCGGGCGGAAAACAGGCGGGATTTGACCGTCCCCTCGGTCACGCCGAGCGTGCGCGCGATCTCCTTGACCGGAAGGTCATCGAAGTAGTACAGCACGATCACCGTGCGGCGCTTTTCGTCCAGCGTGTACAGCGCTTCGTACAGCTGCCGCTGCTCGTCCGTGCGGAGCACGGTGGAAAGCGCGCTCTCGGCCTCGCCGGTCTCGAAAAACTCCGCGACCGGGGTCTCTCGTTTGGCCTTGCGGCAGTATTTCCACGCCGCGCGTGTAAGCGTCCTGAGCAGCCACGGCCGGAACTTCGACCCGTCTCTCAGCGAGCCGATCGACCGCGCCGCGGTCACGAACGCCTCCTGCGTCAGGTCCTCGCCGTCCGCACGGTTACCGGTGATCAGGCAGGCCACGCGGTACGCGTCGTCCTTGTACCGCTCATACAGCACATCGAATGCCTGCATGTCGCCGCGCTGCATTTTGCGGACCAGTTCTTCATCCGTCATGGGTAAATCTCCTTTGTGTTTTTCGGTGCTCCCGATAATAAGAGCACCGGGCCGGGGTTTCGGTTCACAAAAATCTGAAAAATTTTTACCGCCTGTTTGGGACGCACCTGACAATTAGAGCCACTCTGCCGCCAAATGGTTCATTCTGAACAAATGCAGGTTTTCTGTTCATTGTGTTCGGAATCTTTTTCCGGTATAATGAAGCCATACTGATTATATACCGGCATGCACCTAAGGAGGAAGAGGTTTTATGGACAAGCAGGCTTTTTTCGACGGCACGATGTTTGACGCCTACCGCTGGTTCGGCGCGCACCTCGAGGGGGATACCGCTGTGTTCCGCACCTTTGCGCCGAACGCATCCCGCATCACGGTCACAGGCGAGTGCAACGGCTGGGACGAGACCGAGTTGACGCAGGACGGCCGCAGCGGCTTCTGGGAAGGCCGCGTGACCGGCGCGGCGGCAGGGCAGTTTTACAAATACCGTATTTACGGTGCAAACGGTACGGTCACCGAGCACTGCGACCCCTATGGCTTTGCGATGGAGCTGCGGCCGGGCTGCTGCTCGGTGATTACCGAATTAGACGAATATACCTTCACAGATGCGGAATGGATGAAAAATCGCACTGCATCGCCCGACGCGCCGCTGAACATCTATGAAATGCACCTCGGCTCGTGGCGGCGCAGCCCGGATAACGAAAACGGCTGGTACCGCTACGATGAGATCGCTGACCTGCTCATCCCCTATCTGCAGAAAAACGGGTTTACGCACGTCGAATTCCTGCCCCTGTCCGAGCATCCGTTCGACGGCTCGTGGGGCTACCAGAATACAGGATTTTTTGCTCCGACCGCGCGCTACGGCACGCCCGCCCAGCTCAAAGCCCTGATCGACCGCCTGCATCAGGCGGGCATCGGCGCGATCATGGACTTTGTGCCCGTGCATTTTGCAGTGGACAGCTATGGCCTTGCGCGGTATGACAGCACACCGCTCTACGAATACCCGCACGTCGCTGTGGGCGAAAGCGAGTGGGGCAGCTATAACTTCATCCACTCGCGGCGCGAGGTGCGGTGCTTTTTGCAGTCTGCGGCCAATTACTGGCTCGAGGAGTTCCACTTTGACGGTCTGCGCATGGACGCGGTCTCCCGCCTGATCTACTGGCAGGGCGACCCTGCACGCGGTGTCAACGGAGACACGCTGGCCTTTCTCAAAATGATGAACCAGGGGCTCAAAGACCACCATCCCACCGCGCTGCTGCTCGCAGAGGATTCGACCGCTTATCCCGGTGTGACCAAACCTCTCGAACAGGACGGGCTGGGCTTTGACTACAAATGGGATCTCGGCTGGATGCACGACACGCTTGAATATTTCCAGACCCCGCCGGACGAGCGCCCGCTGCACCGCGGCAAGCTGCTGTTTTCCATGCAGTATTTCCCGAACGAGCACTACCTGCTCCCCCTGTCGCACGACGAGGTCGTACACGGCAAGGCCGCGATCGTGCAGAAAATGTGGGGCATGGACCTGGCGGACAAATACGCGCAGGCACGCGCGTTTTACCTGTATATGTTCGCGCACCCGGGCAAAAAGCTGAACTTCATGGGCAACGAGCTTGGCCTGCGCACCGAGTGGAGCGAGGCCGGCGAGCTGGACTGGACCTATGAAAACGGTCCGTTCCACACGTTCTTCCGCGCGCTCTGCGCGGCATACCGTGCGCACCCCGCCCTGCACGCCGACTACGCGCCGGACAGCTTCCGCTGGCGCGAGCCCGACCCGGACGCACCCTGCGTATTCGCCTTTGAGCGCCGCAGCGCGGACGAAACCCTGCTCGCCGTGTGCAACTTCGCGGATGAGGTGTATACCTTCGATGCGCCGCGCGGCGCAGAGCTGGTGCTGCACACCGACTGGCCGCAGTTCGGCGGCGACCCGGATGACGGCGCGCTGCTGGCGGAGGATACGCTCGCCCTGCCCGCTTTCTCCGCCGCCCTGCTGCGCCTTGCCCCATCCGAACCCGCATAGCCGTCCCGCGCCTCTGGCCGAGGGGCTTTTTCGACAGGCCACCCGCGCCTCCGGTGCGGGATCCAATGGAAAAGCCCGGCGGCGCGAAGCAGAGCCGCGCTTTTCCAAAAAAGCGAGGACATGTGCCTCGCTTTTTTATCAAACAGCAAAAGGCACCGAAAACCAATGTTTTCGGTGCCTTTTGCTGCAATAGCCCTTACAGGCGCAGCCTGTCAAGGGCGTCCCTCGTTTCAGGCTGTATGCCTGAAACGAAACCCTTTACGGCTCCAGCCGGTTCATATCGCGCGGGAACATGGATGCGTCGCGCACGTTGTTCAGACCGAGCAGCTGCATGGTCAGGCGCTCCAGACCGATGCCGAGGCCGCCGTGCGGCGGCATGCCGTACTTGTGCAGCATGGTGAAGGACTCGAACAGCTCCGCGTTCATCTTGCGCGCTTCGAGCTTGTCCATCTGCTCCTGATAATCGTGGATGCGCTGGCCGCCGGTCGTGATCTCCAGACCGCGGAACAGCAGGTCGAACGACAGCGCGAGCTTGGGGTCCTCGGGATCGTCCATCGCGTAGAACGGACGCTTGGCGGACGGGAAGTGGGTGACGAACACGAACTCGCTGTTATGCTCCTCCTTGGCCCACTGGCAGAGCAGAACCTCCTCGTCCGGGTTGAGGTCGTAGCGGTTCTTGGACTTGTGGCCGTACTTCTCCTCCATGATCTGCTTGGCCTCATGGAAGCGGATGGTCGGGATCTCGCCGATCTCGGGGATCTCGGCGTTCAGCATGGCGATCTCCTCCGGGCAGTGCTCCTTGACGTACTGCATCACGGATTTGAGCATGCCGACCTCCATCTCCATGACGTCGTACATCGAATCGATGTAGGCCATCTCGAAGTCCAGGCCGATATATTCATTCAGGTGGCGCGAGGTGTTGTGGCGCTCGGCGCGGTAAACCGAGCCGATCTCAAACACGCGGCCAAATGCGCCCGCCAGGTACTGCTTGTGGAACTGCGGGGACTGCGCGAGGTAGGCCGGGTTGCCGAAGTAGTCCAGCTTGAACAGGTTCGCGCCGCCTTCCGCGCCTGCGACAACGATTTTCGGGGTATGGATGTGGGTAAAGCCCTGCGACTGCATATATTCCGCAAAGCCGTCCGCGATCGCGCCCTGGATGCGGAAGACCGCCTGCTTGCGCGGGTGGCGCAGGGTGATCGGGCGCAGCGGCAGATCAACGTCGAGCGACAGTCCCATATACTTCTTGCCGAGCGGCACGGGAAGCTGCTCATAGGGGCGGCCGAGCACCTTGACCGCCGACAGCACGACCTCTACGCCGTGCTCGGCGCGGGGCTCCTCGTGTACCTTGCCGGTCACCTCGAGCACCATCGCGTCCTTGACCTCGCTGCGCTTCACGCCGCCGATCTCGTCGCCCTGGAAGGTGCACTGGATCAGGCCGCGCTCGACGCGCATGATGACAAACGCAAAATCGGACATATCGCGCACGCGGTGCACCGTTCCGCGGAAGGTGACCTCACTGCCGACCGCATCGCACACGCGCTTTACGGTATCAATATACTGACCCGCTTCGTGAATCATTTCCATAATCTTTTAACGCCTCTCTATATCAGCATTTTTACGGTATATTATTGTATCATGAAGCCGGGAAAGAAACAAGATTTTTTCCATATTTCGTGTAAAAAACGGCGTTATTCCATGTCTTTGCGTGCGGGCCGGGGCGCGTCCGCCTGTGCCAGCGCAGTCTGTGCGCGGTGAAGCAGATCAGCGACGCGGGCGGCCTTTGGCGGAAGCGGGTCCCGCAGCCGCATGCCTGTACCCGCCCTGCGGCGCATGTCGCGCTGCAAAAGCAGCAGGGCGCTGACGACCGCCTCCAGCTCGCTGCGGTTGAGCGGAAACGCAACCGACTGCGATTTTTCTTCCGCAGGCGGTGTTTCCAGCAATATGGCCTGTGTCCGCAGGCGGCGGCATGCCGCGCGGTAGGCTGACCCCGCGGCTGCCGCACTCACCCCCAGCTGTGTCCCGATCTCTGCAAAAGTCAGCTTCTGTGCGCGCAGCAGGTAGACCTGCCGCTGGCGCTCCGTCAGGATGGTGAGGTCCTGTTCCATATAATCCCTTCTATCATTCCTATACGTATATGGCCAAATAATGGCCATACCGATATGGCTATTTTAGCAGCCATAATAGGGAATGTAAAGGGGGCGTTGGCAATGATTTGTTATGAACCGCTTTGGCAGACAATGCGCAGCCGTAAAGTAACAACGTACACACTGCGGGAAAAGCATAAAATCAGCCATGCCACCGTACAGCGCCTGCAGGCGAATTTGCCGGTGTCGACGTATACGCTTGACCGGCTTTGCAGGATTCTGGACTGCCCTCTGGAGGATGTCGCCAAGTATGTGCCGGATGAGCAGTGGAAGGATGCAAAAGCAAATGAAACTCCGGATTCGCGACCTTCGGGAAGATAATGACCTGACGCAGCAGGAAATTGCTGCGTATCTGCATTGCGACCAGTCATTGTATTCCAAGTATGAGCGCGGCGAACGCGACTTGCCTCTTGATTTTTTCATCAAACTTGGGCAATTCTACCATGTCAGCCTGGATTATCTCGCTGGGCTGACAGATGATAAAACAATTAAAAAGTAAAACGCATCATCGGAATTGATGATGCGTTTTTATTACCGTTTGAGCTTGCGCAGCACCGCCTGCATCTCCGCGCGGCCCTCGCCGGAAGCGACGATGCACACCGCGTAAACCACCACGCCTGCGACCACCGCGAGCACCAGCCGCACCAGATTGCCCACCGGCAGCAGCGTGCAGCCAAAAGCTGCTGCACCGCACAGCAGGGCGGAAATCAGAATACGCGCCAGGCTGGCAGGTGCGACGCGGAACAGGAACCGCCGCCGCACGCGCACGCAGGTGATGATAAAATAGGACGCAAACGCCACGACCGAACCCATCGCGCCGCCTGTAAAGCCGACTGCCTGCAGCAGCACGACACTGCAGATGACTTTAATCACCGCTGCGATCGCGCTGTTCTGCAGCACATGGATGGTGGACTGCTCGAGCTCATACGCCTTGTTGGCATATTCGGTCAGGCCCATAAACAGCATGGCAAGCGCAGTATACGCAATGACCGGCGCGCCCGCATCATACCCCTCTGCAAACAGGAAGCGCGAGATCGGCAGCGAGACCGCCGCCAGGCCCGCCACAGCGGGCGCCGCGACCAGCAGATACAGCCGCACACCCTGATCGAGCAGGGGCTTGGCGGCCATCCGCCCGCCCTCGCGCCACGCGCGCAGCACGTTGGGATACACCCCGCGCATAATGCCGACCGAGATCATGGTGAAAATGCCCGAGGCGATCGAGTTGTTCTGATTATAGATCGCAAACACATCGCGGCCAAAAAAACCGGTCACCAGATAGCGGTCGATCATATTGAGCAGTGCGACCGCGATCGACACGCCCATGAGCGGCACGCCATAGGCGAAGAACTTGCGCAAAAGCGGCCTCGAGAACCAGCGCAGGCGCGCGACCGTCGGGATGGACAGGGCGATGACCGCACCCAGCCCCGCAATGCCGTCTGCAGCCGTGTTAGCCGCAATGGCGGGAAATGCGGAGGACGGGTTATTCATGCCGAACACCAGCGCATAAGCCACTGCGAGCTTCAATACTGCCGAGGTCAGGCTGAGCGAGATCGAAGCCTTCATCCGCCCCAGCTGGATGAGTGCGGAGTTGAGGATCTGGAAGATCGTGTAGCTGAAGAACATGCACGCGCCGCCCAGCCAGACCGGGTCATGCGTGACCACAGCCGCGCAGGCTGCGACTGCCGCAGCCGCCGCGCAGATCAGCAGATAGATCGTGGACACGGTCGAAAACAGCGCGCTGCCGCGGTCCTTCTGGTACTCCTCGCCGACATAACGGGTGGCGGCGTTCGCCATCCAGCCGGCGATGATCAGGTAGCAGAACTGCACGGTCGTGTTGACGATGCCGAACGTGCCGACCGCTCCCTTGCTGAACAGATGCGTATAAAGTGACGAGCACGCGATGACCAGCAGGCCTTCGATCACCTTGGCCGGCAGGAACAGCATCGCGTCGCGCGTCATGGTATTTTTCGCGGACAAAGGAGAAACCCTCACTTTCGGTCAGATATGGATAGTATACCATGTCCCGGGCGGAAAAACAAATTACCGTTTGTTTACATCGCGCTTTCGCGTGCAGGGCCCGCTCTGCCGGGCTTTGCAATTCTGCCTGCACCGTGGTATACTGTGTGTATCTGTGAACAAAAATGGAGGAACCCGGTTTTGCGAGTGATGCAAGTGATGGGCGGCGGCGACGTAGGCGGCGCCAAGACCCAGATTATGAATACCGTCACCGGACTTGCCGTGCGCAATGAAGTGATGCTGATTTCCTTTCGCGCAGGCCCGTTTGCGGATGAGGCGCGCGAGCGCGGCATCGACGTGCGCGTGATCGAAAAACGCAACCCGTTCGCCGCGGCGCGCGCCATGCGCGACCTGGTGGACGAGTTCAGGCCCGATATCATCCACTGCCACGGCGGCCGCGCCAACCTGATGGGCGCGATGGTGCGCCGCAGCCGCCATATCCCGGTGCTGACGACCGTGCACTCGGATTATAAGCTCGACTATCTCGGCAATCCGCTCAAACAGCACACCTTCGGCACGGCCAATGCAGTTGCACTGCGCTTTCTGGACTTTTACCAGCCCGTGGCCGACCGCATGGCGCGCACGCTGATCGCGCGCGGGTTCGACCCCGAGCGCATTGTCAAAATCTACAACGGCATGGAGTTTCGCCGCCCGACGGGCGACTTTGACCGCGCCGCCTATCTGCGCGACACCTACGGCGCTGAGATCGAGGAGGGCGACGTGCTCTGCGGCATCGCCGCGCGCCTGACTGCGGTCAAGGACATTGCGACCACCGTGCGTGCCTTTGCCCGCGCGCTGAAAGAGGCGCCGCAGCTGCGCCTGTTCATTGCGGGCGACGGCGAAGATGAAGCCATGCTCCGCCGCCTGTGCAAGGAACTTGACGTGACCGATCGGGTGACGTTCTGCGGCTGGGTGTCGCCGGTCGAGCCATTTTTCCGCTCGATGGATATCAACCTTTTGTCCTCGGTGTCCGAGACCTTCCCGTATTCCATTCTCGAGGGCATCTGCGCGGGCTGCGCGACCATCACAAGCGATGTCGGCGGCATGCCCGAGCTGATCGACACAGGCGAAAACGGTTATATCTTCCCGGTCGGGGATGATAAGCAGTGCGCCCGCTATCTGGTGCGGCTGGCAAACGACCCGGAACTGCGCCGCACCTTTGCCGAGGCGCTGTATGAAAAAGCCTCGCAAAACTTTTCCAAGGAAAAAATGTGCGAGCGGCAGGAGGCCAATTACCGCCACCTGCTCACCCGCTTCCACCGCCCGAAGGACGAGCGCGAGAGCATTGTCATCTGCGGCGCATACGGCCGCGGCAACGCGGGCGACGACGCCATCCTCGAGGCCATCGTGCAGGAGATGCGCGCGCTCGACCCCGAGCGCACGATCTGCGTCATGTCGCGCCGGCCCAAGGAGACCCGTCTGGTCTATCGCACGGACGCGATCTATACCTTTAATGTGTTCTCTGTGCTGCGGCGCTTCCGGCGCGCGGCGCTCTATATCAACGGCGGCGGTTCGCTGATGCAGGACGTGACCTCGACCCGCTCGATCTGGTACTATTGCTACACCCTGCGCGCGGCCAAAAAGCGCGGCTGCAAGGTGATGATGTACGGCTGCGGCATCGGCCCGATCAACCGCCCGGGCAACCGGCGCATGGCCGCCCGCACGATTGACCGCTCGGTCGACCGCATCACCCTGCGCGACGACAACTCGCGCGCCCTGCTCGCAGAGATGGGCGTCACCCGGCCGGACATCCGCGTTTCCGCCGACCCGACCATCATCCTCGACCCCGCCCCGCACGAAGTTGTCAATCTCGCGCTTGAGCAGAGCGGCATCGACCCGGAGGGACGCTATATCGGCTTTGGCCTGCGCCACTGGAAGGGGCTGGATGCGGCGCTTCCTGAAATCGCTGCAGCGGCGGAATATGCCTACGAAAAGCACGGGCTGATCCCGGTATTTGTACCCATTGAGTTCCCGAGCGACCTGACCCCCGCCGAGCGCGTGGGGGCTCTGCTGCGCTGTCCCTGGCATGCGGTGCGCACGCGCCAGCCGATCGAGGTGACCATTGGCATCCTCGCGCGCATGCAGGCTGTGGTCGGTATCCGCCTGCACTCGCTGATGTTCTCGGCCGGACAGGGCGTACCGGTCGTGGGCATGAGCTACGATATCAAAGTGGACGGCTTCCTCAAATACATCGGCAGCCGCACCTGCCTGCAGCTGCGGTCTGTGAAGGCCGCCGACCTTTGCCGCCTGATCGACGAGTGCGTCTCAGGCGCGCTGGACGAAGAGGTGCGCCGCACCGCCAGGATGCTGCGCGAGCGCGAACATGAGAATGTGCGCGGCGCGGCTGCCCTGCTGGGACTGAATAATGAGAAAAAGGACGAAGAAACCGCATGAAAAACCATATTGTCTGCCTTTCGACGACCAACTACCATCCGCTGCCCACGCGCAAGCAGAACGTGATGAGCCGCCTTAACAACAGTGAGGTGCTGTATTTTGACCCGCCGGTATCGGTCATCGCGCCGCTCAAGGACAAAAAGGCGTCCGCTTATATCAAAAAATACAAACAGCCCGGCGAGAAGGTAGAGGGACACGAGAACATCACCGTGTATGCTCTGCCGCCCGTGCTTCCCTTCTTCAACAAATACCGCTGGATCAACAAATTAAACCAAAAGCGGCAGGCCAAATTCGTGCGCAAAAAGATGCGCGAACACGGCTTCGGTGAGGAAACCGTACTCTGGTGCTACTCCCCTTCCTCGTGTGATATCGTGGAGCACGTCCCGCACAAGGCGCTGGTGTATGACTGTGTGGACCGTCACTCAGCCTATAAGGGACACATCACCCCCGCGGTGGTTGACCGGATGGAACGCGACCTTGCAAAGCCTGCGGATCAGGTATTTGCAACCGCGGTCGGCCTTGCCGAAACGCTGGAAAAGATCAACCCGACCACCAAAATGATCCCAAACGGCGCAGCGTATGAAATCTTCTCGCGCGTGCAGACGGAAAAGGACGCCTTGCCCTGTCCGGCGGATATGAAGGGGTTAAAACACCCGGTTTTCGGCTTTGTCGGCATGCTGCAGGAGTGCATCGACTATGCGCTGCTCGAAAAGCTGGCCAAAGAGCGGCCGGACGCAACCATCTTCCTGATCGGGCGCACGCTGCCGGGCGTCGACCTGACGCACCTGCAGAAATATCCGAACATCGTGTTCCATGGACTGGTACCCCAGCCCGAGCTGCCCGCGTATCTCGCGCAGATGGACGTGTGCCTGAACGTGTTCCGCGCGGGCGCACTGAGCAAGGATGTGTCGCCCTTAAAGTTCTACGAGTACCTCGCCACCGGCAAGCCGGTTGTCTCGACGCGCGAGCCGCTGCAGGTCGAGGATTTTGCGGATGTGGTGTACATCGCGCACGATGCGGACGAATTTCTCGCGCTGTGCGATAAAGCCGCGGCGGAGCACGATCCGGATAAGGTGGTCAGACGCCTGGCTTATGGAGCGCAGTGCTCGTGGGCCGAACGCGTGCACCAGATCGAACAGGTGCTGTATGCAGGAGGCGTTCTGCACGAAAGCTGACGCGCCGCAGCATGATCTTTGGTCATTTGCACGAAACATGAAAAAACCATGTAAAATGCTTGCAATGGACAGGCGCATTGGATAAAATAAAAGTGTATCTTCACCGATCGTACAGAGAAAGAGGTGGACGCAATGACCGGCAGCGTGTTTTTGAACAATGCGGCGCAGTCTATCCGCATGCAGTTTTTTAAGCTCGGGCATTCGTGCATTCTCTCGGGCATCGGTGCAGCCAAATAAGCCGAAACAGGACACGGATATACCCGTGTCCTCATTTATTTTGAGGAGGCAAAGCAAATGAAAAAGGTACTGGTCATCATGGGCTCGGACAGCGACCTCAAGGTGATGGAAAAGTGCATTGACCGTCTGAAGTCCTTTGATATCCCGACTGAGGTGCGCATCTGCTCGGCGCACCGCACCCCGGCGGTCGCGGAGCAACTGGCGAAAAACGCGGCGGCAGACGGCTTCGGCGTGATCATCGCAGCAGCGGGCAAGGCGGCGCACCTGGGCGGCGTGCTCGCGGCGCAGACCATCCTGCCGGTAATCGGCGTGCCGATGGGTACGAGCGTTATGGGCGGCATGGACAGCCTGCTTTCGATCGTGCAGATGCCCAAGGGCATCCCGGTGGCGACCGTGGCGATCGACGGCGCGGACAACGCGGCGATCCTCGCGGCGCAGATGCTCGCCCTGTCGGACGAGGGCCTGGCAGCCAAGCTCCAGCAGTTCAAGACCGACATGGCGAACGAGGTCATGGCGAAGGACGAGAAGATCCGCGCGCAGTTTGCCTAAATCGATAGAAAGCCTGCTTTCTATCGATTTAGGGACGTGCCGCGCACGGCGCGGACACATCAGCATCGCGCTTTGCGCGTTTGTAATCGGAAATGACCGTGACTACGGTCATCTCCATCAAAATCGGGAGCGCGTATCCCGGTTTTGATACCGGAAAGCGATTTTGTGTGCCGCGCAGCGACGCGCAAATATCGCGTTTTGGTCTTATCTGCGCCATGCGCGGTAAGACCTATCTTCGATCGGAATAATATTCCGATCGAGATAAAGGTAAAGGCGCGGCCCGCGCCGCCATTGCGCGGGCCGGGTATAACCTTAAAACAACTTTGTTTTCAAATTATTACACATAAAAATGGAGGAAATGGACATGGAAAAGAAAGAACAGCTTTACGAAGGCAAGGCCAAGAAGGTATTCGCAACCGACGACCCGAATCTGGTTATCGTCTCCTATAAGGACGACGCGACCGCGTTCAACGGCGAGAAGAAGGGCACCATTGCCGGCAAGGGCGCAATCAACAACGTCATGAGCAACCATATGTTCCAGCTGCTCGAGCAGCAGGGCGTGCCGACCCATTTCGTCGAGCAGCTTTCCGACCGCGAGACCGTGGTCAAGAAGGTGTCCATCGTGCCGCTCGAGGTCATTGTGCGCAACATCTCCGCAGGCTCCTTTGCCAAGCGCTACGGCGTGAAGGAAGGCATTGTATTCGACGAGCCGACCTTCGAGCTGTCCTACAAGAACGACGACCTCGGCGACCCGCTGATGAACGACTACCACGCCATCGCGCTGAAGCTCGCCACCCGCGAAGAGATCGAGCTGATCAAGTCCATGACGTTCAAGGTAAACGAGGTCATGAAGCAGTACTTTGATACGCTCAATGTCACCCTCGTTGACTTCAAGCTCGAGTTCGGCAAGACTGCGGACGGCCAGATCGTGCTCGCGGACGAGATCAGCCCGGACACCTGCCGCCTGTGGGACAAGACCACCGGCGAGAAGCTGGACAAGGACCGTTTCCGCCGCGATATGGGCGGCGTCGAAGAGGCGTATCAGGAGATCATGAAGCGCGTCATGAGCAAGTAAGCCCGGACGCAGGGACAAGCAAAGGCAAAGCATGAAATATCGTATCCTAAAGCATAGCAAAACCCCATTTGACAAGGTGCATGAGGAGTGCGGCGTGTTCGGCATCGCCGCCCCGCCGGGAAAGGAGATCTCGGCGGCGCACGAGGCGTATGTCGCGCTATTCGCGCTCCAGCACCGCGGGCAGGAGGCGGCCGGCATCGCGGTGAATAACCGCGGTGTCATCCGCTGCCACAAGGACGTCGGGCTGGTCAGCCATGTATTCAACCAGGAGATCCTGGACGGCATGCCCGGCTCGATGGCCATTGGCCATGTCCGTTATTCCACCACCGGCAACCAGTCGCGCGAAAACGCGCAGCCGATCTCCATTACGCATGTCAAGGGCAACCTCGCCGTCGCGCACAACGGCAACCTGGTCAACGCAGGCGAACTGCGCCGCAAGATCGAGCTCAGCGGCGGCATCTTCCGCTCGTCCAACGACACGGAAGTGCTGGTCTACACCATTGTCAACGAGCGCTTAAAATGCGGCTCGATCGAACAGGCGGTCGTGAACACCATGGGCGTGATCGAGGGCGCGTATTCGCTCGTCGTCATGTCGCCGCGCAAGCTGATCGCCGCGCGCGACCCGCACGGCTTCCGTCCGCTGTGCATCGGCATGCTGGACGGCTGTTATGTATTCGCTTCCGAGACCTGCGCGCTCGACGCGCTCGGCGCGGAATTTATCCGCGACGTCGAGCCGGGCGAGGTCTGCGTGGTCGAGGACGGCGAGCTGCGCTCGATGCACTGCGGCGTACAGTGCCCCAGCACGGCCTGTGTATTTGAGTATATCTATTTCGCCCGTCCGGACTCGGTGATCGACGGCGCAAGCGTCGAGCTCGCCCGCCAGGAGGCGGGCAAGTACCTGTCCATCGAGCATCCGGTGGGCGCGGACGTAGTCATCGGCGTGCCGGACTCCGGCATCCCCGCCGCCATCGGCTACGCCAAGTTTTCCGGTATCCCCTACGGCGTGGGCCTGATCAAAAACCGCTATATCGCCCGCACCTTCATCCAGCCCGGGCAGGACAAGCGCGAGCGCTCGGTGCGCCTCAAGCTCAACGCCCTGCGCACGGCGGTCGAGGGCAAGCGCGTCATTATGGTGGACGATTCGATCGTCCGCGGCACGACCTGCGCGCGGCTGGTAAAGCTGCTGCGCGACGCGGGCGCTGCCGAGGTGCACATGCGCATTTCCGCGCCGCCCTTCCGCCATCCCTGCTTTTTCGGCACGGACATCCCCGAGCGCAGCCAGCTGCTCGCGCACGGCCGCACGGTCGAGGAAATGCGAGAGATCATCGGCGTGGACAGCCTGGGCTTCCTGTCGCTTGAAGCGGCGCGCAAGATCGCCGTGGGCTGTAAGCTGGGCTTCTGCGACGCATGCTTCTCGGGCGAATACCCGATCCCGGTGCCCGAGCAGGCGGAAAAGAATATGTTTGAAAACGAGATCCCGCTCCCCTCTGACCAGGGCTGACGGGCGCAGATAAGGAGTATCTATGGGAGGATTTTTCGGCGCAGTCTCCAAAGAGGACTGCGTACTGGATATTTTCTTCGGCGTGGACTACCACTCGCATCTGGGTACGCGCCGCGGCGGCATGATCGTCTACGATGCGGAGCGCGGGTTCCAGCGCCAGATCCACAACATTGAAAACACCCCGTTCCGCACCAAGTTTGAAAAAGACCTTGCGGACTTTTCCGGATGCAGCGGCATCGGCTGCATCAGCGATACCGACCCGCAGCCGCTGCTGGTTCGCTCACACCTCGGCCTGTATGCGCTGACCACGGTCGGCATCATCAACAACGCCGAGGAGCTGGTGTCCCGCTATTTTTCCGACCACGGCCACCAGTTCATGGCCATGAGCTCGGGCAAGGTCAACTCGACCGAGCTGGTCGCAGCGCTCATCAATCAGAAGGATGACATCGTCTCGGGCATCCTGCACGCGCAGGAGATGATCGACGGCTCGCTGACCCTGCTCGTGCTGACAAAGGACGGCATCATCGCCGCGCGCGACCGTCTGGGCCGCCTGCCCGTGCTGATCGGGCAGAACGAGGACGGCTGCTGCGTGTCGTTCGAGTCGTTTGCC
>DXFS01000050.1 GCA_019114345.1 Candidatus Agathobaculum pullistercoris
GTCGGCAAGCCCAACCCGCTGATGATGCGCACCGGCCTGCGCCTGCTGGGCGTGCACTCGCACGAGGCTGCCATGGTCGGTGACCGCATGGATACCGATATTGTCGCGGGCATCGAAACCGGTCTGGACGCTGTTCTGGTTCTGTCCGGCTGCACCAGCGCCAAGGATGTGGAGAACTACGCCTATCGGCCGCACTATATCCTGAACGGTGTGGGCGATATCCCGCCTGCCAAGTAACACACGCGACACAGCATACAGAAAACCCGCCGACCGGCGGGTTTTCTTTTTGGGCGTGGATACTTTTCGGACAATCCTGTGCTATACTGGAAGCAATAAAAGGAGGGATCGCCATGGCGGGACACATTCTACTCGCAGAGGACGACAAGGCGCTGTCGGCGCTCATGCAGGACTTTTTCCGCGCCGCGGGCGTGCAGGTGACCCCGGCGTACGACGGCGGGCAGGCGCTTGCCCTCGCGCAGGAGCGCACCTTCGACCTGCTGGTGCTGGACGTGATGATGCCGCACTTAAACGGCCTTGAGGTCTGCGCGGCGGTGCGGCGCGAGAGCGATGTGCCGGTGATCTTCGTCACCGCGCTCGGGCAGGAGGGCGACACGCTCGCGGGCTTCCGCGCGGGCGCGGACGACTATGTAGTGAAGCCCTTCTCCTTCCCCGTGCTGGTGGCCAAGGCGCAGGCGCTCATGCGCCGGGCGCGCGGCCTGCGGCTGGGCGCAAGCGAGCTGGGCTACGGCAGCATTTTGATGGACACCGCGACGGGCGCGGTCACGGTGGACGGCGCGCCGGTCGCCCTGCGCCCCAAGGAGGCGAAGATCTTGGAGCTGCTGCTGCGCGAGCAGGGGCGCACGGTATCGCGCGACCTGCTGATCGAACGCGTGTGGGGCGTGGAGTTCGACGGCGACGAGCGCATGGTCGACCGCCATGTGGCAGGGCTCCGCAAGGCGCTCGGCACGGCGGCGCAGCACATCAAAGCGGTCTACGGCAAGGGGTATCGATTGGGGGGATCGTGATGAAAAAGCTGAAGGCATTTTGGCTGCGACAGAGTATTGCGACAAGGCTGACCGCGCTGATGGCGCTTATGCTGGTACTCGTGTGCGCGCTGTGGACGTGGTTCGCATGGACGAAGGCCTCTTATGAGATACGTCAGGATGGTTATAGCGTAGCGGGAAGCATCAGTGTACGGTTGGAAAACCTGCTTAGAGGTTTGGGATATGATCCGGAGCATATGCCTGAAGCAGATACAGACGCATATTGGAAGCTGAAATCCGATCTTGCGATGTATTCGTCAAACGACCAGCCTTATCTGCTGCGATATTTTCCAACGGTTCCAAACAAAAACACTTCCAAAGTGGTCACGATCCGCTCGCCCTTTATCTTCGAGGATGCAAATGGCCTACACGATAACCTTACCTATTACCGTGTTGACTTAAGCGGTTTTTCCGAAGCAGATCTCCGCGCTATACAAGAACATATGCAGCATGTGCCGCCGGACTGGCAAGGCAACAGCCCCTATATGACAGCCTACGGTATGTATATCCAAAACCAGACTGACTATTTCGTACCTAACCGCATCGTCTCCTGCACTGACGGCCAATCATGGAGTGCCGAGTTGCCAGTCGAAGAGCAGGTCACAAAAAAATTCTACTTTCGCAGCCTGTTCGACAGCGAAGAGGATATGGAGCACTATTTTGAGGCAATCCGCTATCTGGATGCGATGGAGGCCAATTTCGATCAGGAAAACTATTCTGGTGAAGAACTGAAAAGACTTGATACTGGAAACTTTTTCTTCTCTATTGGCAGCATTTCCTATGGTCTGGGAACCGTCCTATCTGCCTACGTTATAGACTGGACAGAAGAAATGGGGAATTTCTTTTACAATTTCCCCTATCTTGTCCTGGGGCTGTGCCTGCTTCTCCTCTATCTGTTCTACAAAGGCGTGCGCCGCGCGGTGGTCTACCCGCTGTACGCCACCACCCGCCAGGCGCAGCACGTCGCGCACCTGGAGTTTGACCAGTTCCACCCCGACACCACCCGCGGGGACGAGATCGGCCAGCTCAACCGCGCGCTCCGCGACATGGCGGGCGACCTGCATGCGCGCTGGGACAGCGAGCGCGACCTCGAGGACAAGCGGCAGCAGTTCGTCGCCGCGGCGAGCCACGACCTCAAGACCCCGCTCGCGCTGATCGGCGGCTATGCCGAAGCCATCGCACAGGACATCTCCCCCGAGGAAAACGCGCGCTACCTCGCCGCGATCGAGCAGGAGACCGGCCGCATGAACGAACTCGTGCGCGAAATGCTGGACTACACCCGCCTCGACCGCACGGACGAGCTGCAAAACCGCAAAACGGTCGACCTGACCGCGCTCACCCGGTCGCTGCTCGAGGAATACGCACCGCTGTTTGAAAACCGCCGCCTGACAAGCGACATCGCGGACGGCGTGCGCATCCGCGGGGACGGGACCCTGCTTCGCCGGGCGTTCGGCTGCCTGCTCGAAAACGCCGCAAAGTATTCGCCCGACGGCGGGCGCATCTCGGTCACGCTGCGGCAGGCGCAGAACGCGCTGCTGACCGTGGAAAACGACTGCGAACCCATCCCGGAGGAGGAACTCTCCCGCCTGTTCGAGATGTTCTACCGCGGGGACAAGGCGCGTTCCCGCGCCGGCGGGCACGGGCTCGGCCTTGCGATTACGCGCAGGATCCTCGCGCTGCATCACCTTTCCTGCCGCGCGGAAAGCACAAAAACCGGCGTGCGGTTCACCGTATCCGCACAGTAAAGCAGAGGGCTGCCTTTACGGACAGCCCTCTGCTTTTCTCATTCTTCGTCGATCTTTTCTTTCTCTTTTCTTTTCATACTGCCGAACACTTCTTCCCGGATCGCGGCTGCAACCCGTGCCTCGCGCCGCCGGCGGCGGCTGTCAAGAAACGAAACATACAGGTACTTGCGGATCACAAACAGGATCCCGACCGCCACAACCATGATCAGGTTTTCCACTGGCGAAGTATGCTCGACCACCATCTGGCGGGCGATGGCAAGCAGCATGACGTCCACCACCGAATCGATCGTATAGCTGGTGATCATCTTGATCAACTCGATACCGATGATAATCAGGCAGGCGTCACTCAGACGCTCCTGCAAATAATCCGGGGAAACGAACAGCTGCTGCGTATCCGTGGTAAACACCATGCCCAGGCTGGCAACGATACAGGCGATCAGGATGATCGCACCGAGTGTAATCTCGATCGCGGTCGCCGCGGTAGAGATTTTATCGCGCACGTCAGAGTTCATAGTTTTCTCCTCATTTCCAAACACGATCTATCACTTGCTGTATAGCAGGAATGCCCGCCGCCTGCAACAGGCAGCGGGCATTTCCCGTTGGGAAGGGGCAATATTCCTTCATAATCTTTATGATGTGATCAGCCGATGCCGCCCCAGGCAATGCCAAGCACGAAGCAGGCGATGCAAAGCGGGACAAAGACATACTTGCCGAAGGGCAGGAACCACTTCATAATCGGCTTGTCAGAGCCCAGCTGAGCCGCTGCCAACGCAGTATCTTTCTTCATGACCCAGAAGAACATGATGCCGGCAGTCACTGCACCGAGCGGCAGGATGTAAATCGAAATCATATCCATCCACTGCGAGGTCCACGGCTGGATCAGCAGCGCAACGATCAGGCCGAACACATGGATCAGGGCTGTTGCCGGAACACGCTTCATGTGCAGCTGCTCCTGCAGGAAGTTAACCGGGGTCTCAAACAGGTTGATAACCGAAGAAACGCCTGCGAATACGATCGCCACATAGAAGAAGATCATGATCAGGCGGGCAATCGCGCCCATGCTGTTGAACACCGGGATGACCGAGATGAACAGCAAGCCGGGGCCGCCGTTGCCCAGATCGGCGCCAACGGTGGACATAGCCGGGATGATGATCAGCATTGCCAGCAGAGCTGCAGAGGTATCCATGATCGCACAGATGACTGCGGACTGGCGGATCTTGACGTCGTCGCCAAGGTAGGAACCGTAAACGACCGAGCCGGAGCCTGCAACGGACAGCGAGAAGAAGCACTGGCCGAATGCATAAACCCAAACCTCCGGGTTCAGGAAGCCCTCGGGGTTAAGCGTGAAGATGTAGCGGTAGCCTTCCGCAGTGCCGGGGGTGAAGATCATCATCACTGCAAGGATGATGAACAGCACATACAGCGCCGGGATCATGATCTTACAGGACTTTTCAATGCCGCCGGAAACGCCCAAGATCATAATCAGGAACGAAATAACAATGCCAAAAATAATCCAGAAGTTGTTCGCACCACCAGTTGCAAGCGTCTGCTGAATCGCTGCGATCAGGTTATCCGCCTCCGGTGCAACTGCGCCAAATGCGCCGCCGATGGCGTCCATATCCTGGCCCATTGCGGTCAACTCGCCGGTGAAAGCCATCTTAGTCCAATAGAATACCCAGCCCATGATGACCGAATAGCCGATCGCCAGGCACAGCGAACCGATAACCGGGATACCACCCAGCCACTGGCCGATCTTTTTAGGATGGCCGCCGTTTTCCATCGCCTTGCCGAATGCACCGGACGGGCCGCTCTTTGCCCAGCGGCCAAGCGAGAACTCTTCCATCATACCGGACTGGCAGATGATAAATGCAAAAATAAAATACGGGATCAGGAATGTCAGGCCGCCGTAACGGGAAACCAGCATCGGGAAACGCCAAACGTTCGCCATACCGACGCAGGAACCAACGGCCGCCATAATAAAGCCCCACTGGGACTTAAAGCCGTCCTGCTTTTGCAAATTGTTAGTAGTATTCTCCATATTTACCCTCCGTTCGATCTGGCAGCCTTATGCCTGGCACAAGGGATGCCTTTTTCTGTACCGGCCGCAGGCGGCCGGCTGAACTATAGAGAATCCCACTAAAGGAACCCCGCGGAAAAAATTCAGTTTTCCGCGGGGCACCAACATTCTTTCCTCTCCTGCGCTCTTTCCACGCGGCGCAGGTTACGCACATATTGTTATGTTGTCAGAGATTACTTCTCTTCGTTCGGGTACGGCTCCAAGAATGCGTGGAAGTGACGCATCGGGAGGTTGTGGCCCCAGACGATACGCATGTTCGGGATATTCTCACGATCCTCGTACAGCGCCTTGACAGCCGCGATAACGTAGTCCAGATGCTCCTGGGTCAGACGGCTGCGGTCGATTGCGAAGCGGACAACGTTGCAGACCTCTGCCTGCTGCTCCGGAGTCTTGAGGTCATACTCCATGGAGTAGTCGCCGAGCTCGGATACGCGGATACCATAGCGGCGGATCAGCTCAAGGCTGAAGCCCTCGCCAGCGAAGGTGTCGTGGCCGCGCTTGCCGTCGAAGAACTCGTCCATGTTGATGTATACAGCGTGGCCGCCAGCCGGCAGGACAACGCCCTTAACGCCAGCCTTATAGAAGCCCTCTGCCAGATAGTTGCACTGTGCAACGCGCTCGTTCAGGTAGTTGAAGTCGCAGCTCTCGTACAGGCCAACAGCCAGAGCCATGATGTCACGGCCGGACATGCCGCCGTAGGAGTCGTTGCCGTAGCAGGAGATCTGCTTAACCTTGAGCAGAACGCCTACGTCGGTAACTACGTTGCCGTTCTCGTCGAAATCGGAGAAGTTCTTCCAGAACAGGCCCTTGTCGCGGAACGCGAGCATGCCGCCCATGTTAGCGTGGCCGTCCTTCTTAGCGGACATGGTGAACGCGTCGCAGTAGGAGAACATCTCGGTAGCGATCTCAGCGATGGACTTGTCGGCATAGCCTTCCTCGTTCATCTTGATGAAGTAAGCGTTCTCTGCCCAGCGCGCAGCGTCGAATACCAGCGGGATGTTGTACTTATGCGCAACGCGGTTGATTTCCTTCAGGTTTGCCATAGAAACCGCCTGGCCGCATACCGGGTTGTTCGTGATGCAGGTGAAGATCAGCGGAACGTTCTCCGGGCCAACGCCTTCGATCAGCTGCTCGAGCTTCTCGATGTCCATGTTGCCCTTGAACGGGTTCTTCTCATACTTGCCGCCTTCCGGAACTTCCCACAGCAGCTCCTTGTTGTACAGGTTACGCGGGATGGAGCCCATCTGCTTGATGTTGCCTTCGGTGGTATCGAAGTGGCCGTTGGACGGGATGGTGAACTTCTTGCCCGGGTAGCGCTTCTGAAGGATGTTACGTACAATTTCCATCAGAACGGACTCAGCCGCACGACCCTGCTGGATAATGAAAGCGTTCGGGCGCTCCATCTGCGCTGCGCCGCCGTTGAACAGGCCGCCCTCATACTCGCAGAGGTAAACTTCGTCCATCATCTTCTCAACGTCGCGGCAGTCGGTGCGCACCAGGTCGATGATCTTCTTCCAGTTCTTCTCGCCGCCGCGCTCGAAAATGTCGCGGAAGGTATCGAGCAGTACATAGTAACCAGTGTTGCGGCCGTAAGCCTCGTCGCCAAGGAACAGGGACGCCCACTGATGGTTGGTCATCGCGGTCGTGCCGGAGTCAGACAGCATATCGACCGTCAGCATACCAGCCGGGAATGCGAATTCATTCCAGTGGGTTGCGTTCAGTGCGCGCTCGCGCTGCTCGATGGTAACTTCCGGGATGTCGCGAACAGCAAACGTATAGTGATGGGGAGCGGGTACATCCAGCGGGTAGTGAGCCATGTTCTTGTCCATAATAATTACCTCCATTTTTTTTGGCGTGTTACGCCGTTATTTTAGAGGATACCCCGGTCGTCGGACACCGGTTTCCCATCTCCGGAGCCCCTGACTGGCGGACAGTATCTTTCACAAATTGTGAACTACGTTAAAAAATTTACAGTGCCGCGATTACCTCGATCTCGACCAGCGCATCCTTGGGCAGGCGCGCCACCTCGACCGCCGAACGTGCCGGATAGCTGCCGTCCGTAAAGAAGGTAGCATATACCTCATTCATTGCGCCGAAGTTGTTCATATCGCTGAGGAACACGGTCGTCTTGATGACGCGGTCCATCCCTACGCCTGCCTCGGCAAGAATTGCCTTGACATTCTCCAGAGACTGACGCGTCTGGGCTTCAATCCCTTCCGGGAAAGCGCCGGTAGCGGGGTCGATCGGCAGCTGGCCAGAAGTAATAACCAGATTGTCGGTCGCAACCGCCTGTGCGTACGGACCGATCGCTGCAGGCGCCAGTTCCGTACTGATGGTTTTTTTCATCCTTATCCGCCTCCTTTTCTGATATAAATTTATCACTTGAATAATATTTTGTCAATAGGATTTTGTATATTCTGTCCTATTGCGCACTTTTATTTTATTTGTTTGTGGGAAATTTACATAGGTTTTGTGAAACCTTCATAATAAACATTTATTTTTATTGTGATAAATTCTTTCGAACTTCTTTGACATCCTACCTTTTTTTGTAATATAATAAATTTAACCCAAGTTACCCTGCGATTTTTTGAAAAATTGGGAAATGAGGAATTAAGAAATGAGGTGCGCGCATGGCTAATGCATTGCTGCAGCATTATATCAAGCTGACAGAATTCCTGGGACAGGCTCTCGGCCCCGACTACGAGGTCGCCCTGCACGACCTGACCGACAAAAACCGCTCTATCATCGCAATCGCCAACAACCATGTCAGCGGGCGTGAGGTCGGCGCGCCGCTGACCAATGTCGCCCTGCAGATCCTGATGGACAAGAGCTATGAGAAGCAGGATTACCGCCTGCACTACTGCGGTGTTTCTGCCGAGGGAAAGGCGCTCCGCTCCTCAACACTGTTTATCAAGCAGAACGGCAAGCTGATCGGCATGCTGTGCATTAACTTTGATGACAGCCGCTACCAGTCGGTCAGCAAAAATATTCTGCAACTGTGCCATCCGGACAACTTTGTTGAGGAAATATTCCACCTCACTGAACCGCATATGGATAACGGCGCAGCTCCAGCTCCCCTTCCGCACACGATAGAAAGTTTCCATAATTCGATTGATGCCGTAGCAGGGGATGCTGTCAACCGCGAGCTGGCGCGCCTCGGCGTCACCGCCGACCGCCTTACCCCGGACGAACGAATCCAGATCATTGCTTCGCTGGAAACCGGCGGTATTTTCCTGCTCAAAGGGGCGGTCAAAGATGTGGCAGATGCGCTTCACTGCTCGCAGGCCAGTGTATACCGCTATTTATCACAGATCAAGAAGGATGGAACCTGACTACAGGCAGCCATCCGGAGGAAAATGGGCGCTTTGCGCTCATTTTCTCTATTTATATTAAGGAACTGGAGGTTTTTCCCATGCTTTTACCGGTAACCGCAGCGGATATTCCGGATTTTGCCGCTGCCTGTGCCCACGAGCACATCTTCGGATCGCGCGCGCTGACCGCACTGCGCGCTTACGGCCCCGGCGATCCGTCCGTTCATTTTTATCTTTGCCGAAAGGGGCGCGAACCTGCGGCAGCACTGTATCTTTCCGGCAACGTTCTGTCCATTTCATCCGATGAACGCGCTGACCCGGTTTTGATTGCCGACCTTGCGCGGCGCATGCAGGTGCATGAGATCGATACCAACTGGACGCAGTGTCGCGCACTGCAGAGCCTGCTCGGCGGCACGACAGACAGCTCTTATTTCATGGTCTACCGCGGCGCTCCGATGGAAGGAGATTTTTCGGATATCCGTCCCGGCGTGCTGCCTGCGGTATTTGAGACGCTGCAGCGCAGCCATGAGTATTACCGCACCCATCTGGAATATAGCGCCTGGTCCTCCGATCTCAACCGCCGCATCTCCTGCGGCCTGTCCGAAGTATACCAGCTTGAGGCCGGCGGGGCTGTGGTCGGCACGGGCAGCATCGTTTCCACCGATGATGAATGCGGCGTAATCGGAGCAGTTGCAGTCGTTCCGGAACACCGGCACAAGGGACTCGGCGGCCATATCACACGTTTTCTGGTGCAGCGGATCCAGGCCATGGGCAAAACACCGCGGCTGGTATCCGGCTACGACGAGGTGGCTGAGCTGTACCGGCAGATTGGCTTTGCTCCATGCGGCCGCTGGGGAGAGCTGTACTTATAATTTGCTGCATGTTTCCTGTCAATCATTCTATACAGATATAACGGAGGTTCTGTCATGCAATACATTGATCTGCGGAGTGATACCGTGACCCAGCCTACACAGGCTATGCGCGATGCAATGGCAAATGCCGTCGTGGGCGACGACGTATTCGGTGATGACCCGACCCTGCAGGATCTGGAAGCCTATGCTGCAGAGAGGCTGGGTAAGGAAGCGGCCCTGTTCGTCACCTCGGGCATGCAGGGCAATGCCTGTGCGCTGCTCGCACATACCCGCCGAGGCGACTGCGTGGTGATTGATCCGCACTCCCACATTTCAGAGCACGAGGCCGGCTCATACGGCCAGCTGGCCGGCGTTTCACTGCGCTTCCCGAAAAGCACGGACGGCACAATGGATCCGGCATCTGTCCGTGCCTGCCTGACCGACGACAGCGACCTGCAGGTCGCTCCTGCAACGCTTGTGGTCATGGAAAACGCACATTCTTCCGGCGCGGTCGTGCCGCTGGAAAACATGCGCGCAGTGTACGAAACCGCGCACGCGGCAGGCGCTGCCGTGCATCTGGACGGGGCACGCCTGTTTAACGCCGCGGCGGCGCTGGATATCTCTGACGTACGCGAACTGACGCAGTACTGCGATACTGTCATGTGCTGCCTGTCCAAGGGCCTGTGCGCCCCGGTCGGTTCGGTCCTCGCCGGGCCGAAGGATCTGATCTGGCGGGCCCGCCGCGCACGCCGCATCCTGGGCGGCGGCATGCGGCAGGGCGGCTTCCTCGCGGCGGCCGGTCTGGTCGCACTGCGCGATATGCCTGCCCGCATTCCGGAGGACCACGAAAACGCAAAACACCTCGGCTCTCTGCTCAGTGCAATCGACGGCGTACATATCTTCGCCGACCGTATTCAGATCGATATGGTGTTCTTCACCGCGGACTGGGATGCAGACAAGGCCGCACGCTACCCGACGTGGATGCTCGAGCATGGTGTCAAAGTGACAGGATGTATGGGCGGCGAATACCGCATGGTGTGCCATTACGGCGTCACCCGCGCGGACTGTGAAGCCACGGCTGCGCTCGTGCGCCAGTTTGCCGCAGAGGGGTGATCTTCCATGATACGCGATTACACCCGCCGCCTGCTCTGGCTGGTAATCGGCATGGTGGTCAGTGCTGTCGGGATTACAATGATGCTGCAGGCCAATGTCGGATTAGAGCCATGGAGTGTGCTGCAGCAGGGTATGGCGCAGTCCACCGGCATGACTTACGGCACTGCATCCATGATCGTGGGGGCGGCTGCAATCGGCGCAGCAGTGTTATGCGGCGAGAGCTTCGGCTTTGGTACAGTCATCAACATTATCCTGTGCGCTGTGTTCATTGACGGTCTGCTCGCGCTGGGCTGGATCCCGCAGATGCACACTTTGCCCGGCGGCATCCTGATGCTGCTGATCGGGCTCGAACTGCTCGTACTCGGCACCTGGATGTACATGAAAAGCGCGCTCGGCGCGGGCCCGCGCGACGCGCTCATGGTCGCGCTGGCGCGTAAGACCGGGCACTCGGTCGGCCTGTGCCGTGCTTCGGTCGAAATCATCGTAATCATCATCGGCTTCCTGCTCGGCGGGCAGGTCGGCATCGGTACGGTGATTTCCGCCTTCGGCCTGGGCTCCCTGTTCAATCTGAACTTCTTTCTTCTGCATTTCCACGCAGAAAAGCTGCACCAGGAAAATGTAGCGGAGACCCTGCGCAACCTGCGCCGGGGCAAATAAAAAAGGAAGCCTTACGGCTTCCTTTTTTTCATCCATTTTCCAGCGTAGCCAGCGCTACATATTCATCCGCCTCGAACAGGGGGCTTCCGTTCAGATCCTCCAGCACCACCACGCCGCTTTCCGACGCGTAGTACAGCAGGAACCATCGCTCGCCGTATTCATCGAGTGCATACCGTTCCGGAACAGCGCTTCCGTCCGAATAGAAATATGCCTCAGCGGACAGGCTGAGCGTGAAACAGTCATACTGATCGGGCGGAAAGTTTTCGTCATATGACAGCTCTTCGGGATAATTATAGCTGCACCAGGTATAGCCGTTCTCCGTATAGGTGCCGGTGCCGTCCTGCACCGTGAGAACATAGTCGCCCATCTCGCCCGGCTCCACCTCCAGCTCAAGGGTCGAACCGTCCGCCAGTTCCGCAGCTGCCCGGCCGCCGGTCAGGGTCTGCAGATCCGCACGAACAAACCGGTAGTTATCCGGATCGTACGAATAGTCCTCGCCAGGCACATACACCAGATCGTCATCGTAAGTATCGGTATAAGCATCAGAAGATCCGGTGAGCGAGTCAAACGAGTAGGTAAAATTGTCCCAGACTTCTGAAACCACTGAAATAATCGACGGAAGCAGATTAACCAGTACAAAAATAATGATAACCACGATAATAACGCGGCCATTGTTTTTCTTCCGGTTTTCCTGGATAGGCTTTGCACTGGTGCGCGCCCTGCGCCCCGCCGGACGCGCTTTTGCGGACTGATATTCCACACGGCTCTCCCGCTCAGGCGCAGTGCCGCGCGCGCGGATGACCCGCTTCGGTTCAGCTCCCAGTCTTCCCTTACTGCCTGCCCGTGCGCCGCAGATCGGGCACTCACGCTCGCTGTCGTCAAAGTTGATCCCGCAATGCTGGCATTTCATAAAAGCGCCCCCCTCCTCTGTTTTCATCATAACAGAGGAGGGGGGTATTTGCAAGCAAATCAAGGTAAATAATGCAGCAGTTCCGTCAGCTTCGCCGGGTCTATCACGACCATACCGCCATGCGGTGTGGTAACGCCTGTACCCATGTTCGGATGCACCGCCGACCACACGAAATCCAGCACAAACAGCACTGCCAGCGCGATGCAGAGCACCTGCGCCCGCCGCCGCGCCAGCCGGCTGATGCAGTCGGCCAGCGCAGGCCCTGCCGCATATACCGCCGCACAGCAGCCCAGACCGAATACCAGTGATGTCAGCGGGCTGACCAGCCCGTCCACATTGAGCGGATACATGCTGTAATCCCACCAGCGCAGGCCATATACGGCCAGCAGATATCTCCCCGTCGCATATTCCACTGCCGTACACATCCCTGTACCCAGTGCAAGGACAAGAGCCGGGCTGTACGCGACGCGGCGCAGCAACAGGACAGCCAGCACCCCGCCCGCACCATAGATCGGCAGCCACGGCCCGAGCATGGTGCCGCGGTTGACCAGCTCGCCGTCCAGCACAACATGCAGCCCAACTTCCCACAGCCAGCCGATCACCGAAAAGGCGAAGAACAGCCCGGTCATTTCGACCATGCTGTACCGCCGGACGGCGCGCACTCTGCAATTTCCCACATACTGCTGTAATGCTGCTGTCATATTCCCTCTCCTCCTTTTCCTGATTCCATTCTACCTTGTATTTCTTTTGATTTTCAGTATATCATTCTTAAGATTTTCGAAATCTGCTCTCTTTTTTTCAGCATACCGCCGCCGTGCTGTCCAGGCAAACCGCCCGGTCATAAACCGCAGCAAAGCGGTAAAGTTTTGCGGGAAGCCGGTCCGCGCTGTCATAAACTGCGCGGATTTTGCAAAGTCCTGCGCGCAGCAAGGCGGTGCTTTCCGGATTTGGGGTGCAGAAAGGGACGCGCGGAAACGCGCGTCCCCCGTGGTGAAAAACAGATATGGTCTTATTCCAGATTGAGTTTGTTTTTGAGGATATACCGGGTGCCGAGGAAGAACACCGCGCCGACTGCCGCCGTGCCAAGGCACAGGGTGATCATACCGATATGGATGGTTCCCGCTACCCCTACGCCGCGGAAGAAGTCGTTCAGTGCCATCCAGAAGCCCTCGAGCGGCAGGTTGCCCACGCCCATGATGAAGAACATGAACAGGAACTGGGCGATGGTCGACAGCACAAAGTACCATACGACCGACATGAGCACGCGGTGCTTTTTCGCCAGATGGCCGAGTGCCATGCACAGATAGATGAACAGCATGGCGGCGCCTGCCAGGAGCAGCAGCCAGATAATCGACTCTATGGTATAGAACAGCGTATTAGGATCGCTGGCAAAGGATTTCCCGATGCCTGCCAGCACGTCGCCGAGCCCGACGAGCATCTGCGCGCCCGAACCGATAATGCCGATGCTCAGTACGGCCGCAGCAATGCTGATGATGCTCATAACCACCGCAATAATGGTCTTGGCCCAGATGTGCTGGGAGACCGTCACCGGCAGGGTGAACATCAGGTAGCCTTCGTCACCCAGCAGGCTTTTATAGAACCGCTGGATCAGGATGACCTCGGTCACCACGAGTACGGCCACCATCACGGCGACATACAGCAGGGCCAGCAATGCGGTCGGGATGCCGTACATCAGCTCCTGTATCCGATCGGTCATGGTCAGGCGGTTGACAACTGCCAGCAGCAGCACCGCCGCATACATCGGCAGGCAGGTACGTGCACACGCCTTCCACTCATATTTCAATAATTTCAGCATGCGAACACCTCCCGGAACAGCATATCGACCGATTTCCCGTGCTCCTCGCGGATGGTATCCACGCTCTCATGCAGGGTCATCACGCCGTTTTTGAGGAAAACCACCTCGTCGAGCACGCGCTCGATGTCCGCAATCAGGTGGGTGGACAGCAGTACGGACGCATCCTCGCTGTAATTGGACAGGATCGTGTTAAGGATGTAGTCGCGTGCCGCGGGGTCTACGCCGCCGATCGGCTCGTCGAGCAGGAACAGCTGCGCCCTGCGGCTCATGGTCAGGATAAGCTGCACCTTTTCCTTGGTGCCCTTGGACAGGGTCTTGAGGCGGCTGAGCGGGCTGATATCCAGCGTTTTCAGCATGTCGTTCGCCTTGACCTTGTCAAAATCCGCGTAGAAGTCTGCGAAAAAGTCAATCAGGTCGCAGACCTTCATCCAGTCGTTCAGGTAAGCACGGTCGGGCAGATAGCTGACGACGCTGTGCGTATGAATGCCGGGCGCCTGCCCGTCGATGGTCACCGTGCCGCTGGTCGGCTGGAGAAGCCCATTGAGCAGCTTGATAACAGTCGTCTTGCCCGAACCGTTGGGCCCCAGCAGGCCGATAAAGCGGCCACGCTCCAGCGTCAGGTCAAGGTTATCCAGCGCTTTTATACTGCCGTAAACCTTGGTCAATCCCTGGCATACCACAAGCTCATTTTTCGTTTCCATTCCCGCTGCCCTCCTTTCCGCGTTTTTCCAAAAGCGTTACAATTTCCTGCTCAGTAAATCCAAGCTGGTTCATGCCGGCCAAAAATTCCGCAATACGGTCGCTTGCAATCTGCTCCCGAACCTTTTGAATCATCATTTTATCCTCCGTGACATAGCGTCCACTGGTGCGGTTGGTGTACATCAGCCCTTCGCGCTCAAGGTCAGCCAGCGCACGCTGCATTGTATTGGGATTGACCCCCGCCTCTGCGGCCAGCTCACGCACGGGCGGCACCTTTTCGCCTGCGCCGAGCTGGCCGCTTACGATCTGCTCAGTCAGCCGCTCCATAAGCTGCTGGTAGATCGGGCGGTCGCCCCGTAATTGCCATTGCATAGGCTCGCTCCTCTCTCGTGTCATCTTGTATTATGATAATAATACAGCAGTACACATTTGTCAAGCCCCTTCGGAAAAAATTTTCCCATCCTGCGCCGGACTATGCTATACTATACTCGGAGGAATATCTGCTATGAAAATCTATCCCTGTCTGCGGCTGATCTGGGGAGCGCTTCTGGCGGCCGCATTACTCAACCTGACCGCGCTATCCGACTCCATGCCGGTGCTTGTCGCGGCCAACATTCTCAATCTGTGCTGCTATGGTGTAATCGCTTATGCGCTCTACCGCCTGTCCGACCAGTCCCGGCTGCTTGCCCGCGCCTTTCCCACCTGCCTGGCTTCGGTCATCCTGATCGGCCTTGCGCTGATCTGCATGCAGTTTGCCTCGGGCAATGTCATGCTGGTCAACTTTCTGTCCCTGCTCTCCCTGGCAGGCAGCATTTCTAATCTGCTGAGCGAATACTTCATGTATTGGGGCCTCGATGAACGGATCCTGCTTTACGGCTATGCTTTCCCTGCGCGGCGGATCCGCTGGTGCCTGTATGCGCCGCTGCTCGGCTCCTTTG
This sequence comes from Candidatus Agathobaculum pullistercoris, assembly GCA_019114345.1. GTDB lineage: Bacteria > Bacillota > Clostridia > Oscillospirales > Butyricicoccaceae > Agathobaculum > Agathobaculum pullistercoris. The sequence goes on from DXFS01000050.1 coordinate 15,161, forward strand.
CCGCAAGCCTGCTGCTGCTCAGCTGGCAGGTACAGTTGGGCACGCTGGTACAGACTGTCTGCCAGTTGGTGCCTGTTGTGCTGCTCTGGCAGTATATGCGCGCCGTCAAGTCGCGCGAAGACGACCCCCTTGTCTTTTAATGCACAGAAGCAAAGCCGCAGCTTCACCTTCCCGTGAAGCTGCGGCTTTTTCCATCTGCTTTACTGTCCGTTCCTGCGCTCAGGCTCCGTCCGCCGTTTCTCCGGCGGTATCCTCCTTCTGTATATCGCCGTTTTCCGGGAACTCTGTAATACCGTGTACAAAGCCATCGCTCTCCGCCGAGCTGATGTCTGCGGCGATCAGGCGGTTGCGGCGGATGAGCAGGTTAGCGGTTACCCCTTCCTCCCCTGTCGGGTACTCGGTCAGTTCATAGGTATACAGCGTGGCGCGTTTGCCCTGGTACGGCACCAGATCCAGGCCCTGCTCCAGCTGTATCGCATTATATGCCTGATATGTTTCGTCAAATGTTTTGGGAATCTGCACTTCGCGCTCGCTGCGCGGTTCCGGATCCACCTGCCAGCCGTAGCTCTCCAGCAGCGCTACGCGCTGCTCATTGGTTTTCAGCTTGCTGTCCAATTCAACTTCCCCTTGGGCGGCCGATGCACTGACCGTCTCCGCTGCCGCCGGCGCAAGCACTGCTACGCCCAAAGCCACCGCTCCGACTACCAGCACACCCGCCACCACTTTTTTTACCGATACCTTGGCTGCAAAAACGATCATAGCATTGTCCCCTCCTGCGTTTGCTCTATTCTATGCATCGGATGGGCAGCGCAGAACGGCAGAAGAAAAAATACCGCCGCAAAAGCGGCGGTATCTTTTCAATGTATGTTTTTATGCCTTGATCTGCGAAGCAATTTCGTCCGCCAGTGCCTCCAGCGAGGCGATCTGGCTATCCGCCAACGCAGACTTGATCGCAACCGATCCTTCGAGCACGGTCATTTCCTTCATGCCCTCCAGCATGGCGCGCATATGCTTGGCTGCAACCGGTGCCCAGGTGCCGTTCTCCAGCAGCGCAACCGTGCGCTTCTGCAGGTTCAGCGCCTTGATATCCGCAAGGAAGGACTCCATGCGCGGATACAGGCCGCCGTTGTAGGTCGGCGAGGCAAGAACCAGATGACTGCAGCGGAAGCTTTCCGCCACCAGTTCGGACACATCAGTCTCGGACACATCGTACATTGCGATGTCACGCACGCCGCGGTCAGCCAGCAGGTTCGCCAGTACATTGGCCGCGTTTTCTGTATTGCCGTACATGCTCGCATAAGCAATCATGACCGCCTTGTCCTCAGGCTCGTAAGTGCTCCATTTCTGGTACTTCTCCAGCAGCAGGCCGAGATTCCCGCGCCAGACCGGACCATGCAGCGGGCAGATCGTCTCAATGTCGAGCGCAGACGCCTTTTTCAGCAGCATCTGAACCTGCGCACCGTATTTGCCGACGATATTGGTGTAATACCGGCGGGCGTCGTTCATCCACACGCTGTTAAAATCGATCTCATCATCAAAAATGTTGCCTGCCAGCGCGCCGAACGTACCGAACGCATCCGCGGTGAACAGGACTTTGGATACTTCATCATAGGTCACCATGACTTCCGGCCAGTGCACCATGGGGGCCATCATGAAATGCAGCGTGTGCCGGCCGGTAGAGAGCTTGTCCCCCTCTGCCACAACCAGGGCACGTTCCTGTGCATCCAGTCCGTAGAACTGGCCCAGCATGCCCAGCGCTTTGGCGCTGCATACCAGCTTGGCCTCCGGATAGCGGCACAGCAGCACATCGATCATCGCACAATGGTCGGGCTCCATATGCTGGACGACCAGATAATCCAGCGCGCGTCCGCCGAGCGCGTAGGTAACATTTTCGAGGAACTGGCGGCTGATCGAATCATCCGCCGTATCCATCAGCACAGTCTTTTCATCCAGCAGCACATAGCTGTTGTAGGACACCCCGCGCGGGATGGGAAACAGATTTTCAAAACGGCTCAGGCGGCGGTCGCTGCCGCCAACATAAATCAGGTCTTCGGTAACCTTTCTGGTACTGTGCATCGCACGACACCTCCGCAAATTATTTTCTGTACAAATTGTATCATATTTTCGCAGACCCGTCTACCCTGGCCGGACACCTGTCATCACAAAAAACCGGCTGTTAAAACAGCCGGTTTTTGACGTTTTCTTGCGGATTTGGAATTATTCCTTGTTAAGCGCTTCCAAACGCGCCTTATTCTCGGCAATGACCTTCTCCTGCACCTGTACGGGGGCTTCGTCATACCGCTCAAAGTTGGAAACAAACGAGCCGCGTCCCTGCGTCATCGAGCGCAGCGTGATCGCATAGTCTGCCAACTCCGCCATCGGGCACTCGGCGATGATCTCCTGCTTGCCGCCCTCGACCGGGTTCATGCCCATGATACGGCCGCGGCGTTTGTTCAGGTCGCCGATCACGTCGCCCATGTAGGAATCCGGCACGAGAACCTTCATCGAGCAGATGGGTTCGAGCAGCACCGGGCTGGCCTGCGGGATACCGGCCTTGTATGCCAAGCGCGCCGCCATCTTAAAGGACAGCTCGTTGGAGTCCACGTCGTGGTAGGAGCCGTCGAGCAGGGTCGCGCGCAGGCCGACCATCGGATAGCCGGCGAGCACACCGTGCTCCATGGCTTCGCGGATGCCCTTGTCGACCGCCGGATGGAAGTTCTTCGGCACCGAACCGCCGAAAATCTTCTCCTCAAACAGGTAGTCGCCCTCCGGATACGGCGCAAACTCCATCTTGACGTGGCCGTACTGGCCGTGGCCGCCGGACTGTTTCTTATGCTTGCCTTCCACTGTGACCGTCTTGCGGATCTTCTCGCGGTAGGGCACGATCGGCGGGGTCAGCTCAACCTCAACGCCGAATTTATCCTTGAGCTTGGAGCACAGGACGTCCAGATGAATATCGCCCGCGCCCGAAATGGTGTGCTGCTTGGTCTCCGGGTTAAACTCGGTCTCGAAGGACGGGTCCTCGTCGTGCAGACGGGACAGGCCGGTGGAGATCTTCTCCTCTGCGCCCTTAACCTTAGGCTGGATGCCCTGCGTGTAGCACGGCGGCGCGAACTCGATCGGCTCGAGCTCGACCTTGCGCACGCTCATCGAGAGTGTGTCGCCCGTCTTGGTGGTAACCAGCTTGGAAACCGCTCCGATATCGCCGCAGCCGATGACAGGCACCTCGGTGGTCTTTTTGCCGCAAACCGTGTAGATGTGGCCCATCTTCTCGTTTGCGTCCGCGCGCTTGTTGACCAGCGTCATATCCTGCTTGACCTCGCCGGACATCACCTTGAAGTAAGAGAAGCGGCCGTACTGGTCGGCGACCGTCTTGAATACAAATGCACAGGTCGAGCCGTTGGGCGTGCAGTTGATCTCGATCAACTCGCCTTTCTCGTCCTCACAGATTTCAACCGGCTTTTCGTCCGGGGACGGCATATAGTCCGCAATGCCCTTTAAGAGCGCATACGAACCAATTCCGGTTGCCGCAGTGCCGCAGAACACCGGTGCGATGACCAGATCCTTGACGCCCTGGCGGATGCCGGCGATCAGCTCATCGTCCGAGAATTCCTCGCCCGCGAAGTAACGCTCCATCAGCTCTTCGGAAAGCTCGGCCACGTTTTCGCACAGCGCCGCACGGTGCTGGTCGATGCGGTCCTTCATATCGTCCGGGATCGGGATCTCGACGCGCTTGTTGCCCTCCATGCGGTAAGCCTTGCGGATGACGCAGTCGACGACGCCGACCGTGTCACGGTTGCCCTCGAAAATCGGGACAACAACCGGAGCCACCGATACGCCAAACTGCTTCTGCAGCTTATGCAGCGAGGTATAATAATCCGAGTTCTCCTCGTCGATCTTGGAGATGTAGAACATGCGCGGCATCGAGCGCGCTTCGCAGCGCTCCCACGCTTTTTCCGTGCCGACGCCCGGGCCGGACTTGCCGGTCGCGATGATCAGAGCGGATTCTGCCACACGCAGCGCGCAGTTGACTTCACTTTCAAAATCAAAAAAGCCCGGGGTATCGAGCAGGTTGATCTTGCAGCCGTTGAACTCGACCGGTGCAACAGCCGTCGAAATTGAAAATTTACGCTTGATCTCCTCGGGATCGAAATCGCATACTGTGTTGCCGTCCGTGATCTTACCGACACGGTCGGTCACGCCGGCGATATTGAGCAGGCTCTCGACGAGCGAGGTCTTGCCGTCGCCGCCGTGACCCATCAGACATACATTGCGGATCTTGTTAACCGGGTAATTGGCCATATTTGATATACACTCCCCTGCCCGTGCCACTGTGCGGGCGCTTTGTTAGCGGGATAGATTCCCTTCTTTGTTATTATACACTATTGTCCGCATGCATGCAAGCTGTTTTTTGTGCATTTTTAATGTTGCATTCTCTGCATTTCCATAAAATTACCGAAGCAAAATATTTTGATATTTTTTACTCTTTTCTGTCACAAAACCGTCTTTCCGCACGTTTATATATGTAGAAGGTTTTATACCCTTGCAGGTTATACACAGAAGGAGGATGTCCGCCATGACCCATATCTACCTCGCCGCAGCAGCAGCTGTGCTTTCACTTGCGCTTGCGGTTTTCTCTGTTGTATCCCTACTGCCGTTTTAAGCCATTCTCCCTCTCTTCTTCCTGCCGGTGCGTGTTGACCTCCTCCGGCAGCATCATACAAGTGCCAGCCGGGAGCGCGATAACGCCCCTGCGCTGTCATTGAAAAACGCCCCCGGCAGGCGTAGCCTGCCGGGGGCGTTGTCCGTTCCGGAGCATCTGTTCCGGCTGTCTCTTAATGTGTCTGCAGCGTAATAATGAACACCGGGATATACCACAGCAGCAAGTACAGCAGCAGGTTCATAACCGGCAGCGCGCTGACAGAATTCTGGAAAACCAAGTAGAAAACAATCAGCATGCCGCAGATCCCTGCAAACGCGCCCAGCGTCAGTGCCGAGCGCACCGCACCGGCGAGTTTGTCCGCACAGCGCAGCACCTGCATGTACGGTCCCGCACCTTCGCGCGTCAGGATGGCGGCAGGGGAATCGCCTGCCGCATAATTGGGATCGAGCAGGCGCTCTACCCCGGCCGGATCAGGCTGGTCGGCAAAGCCGCGGCGCAGGTCAAATTCCTCCTCGACCATCGCAGGCGAAATATTGAAATCCCGCACCGCCAGCACGGCGTTCATATGCATGCGGCGCATCAGCCGCATGGCCTGATAAGTATGTTTGGTCGGCTGGTAGCGCATGGTCAGCACGCCGGCAAGCGCATTGTCCACCACCAGGTAAACACAGGTGTGGGTTCCCTGTCCTGCGTGAATGCGCACGCCCATTTTGACCATCAGCGCCGCCGTGCCCAGCACGATATGGCTGGTGCCGATATCGCCGGTCAGGCCGCCTTCCACCTCCTGCACATTGCGTGCGGCAAGGGTCACGCCATATCGTTCACGCGTTGCGTCGGTGAGCACGCGCCCAAGCTCCAGCCCTGCAGCATCCGCCAGTGCCGCCGCACAGGCGAGCACCTTGTCATCCGGCAGGCGGCCCATGTTCTCAAGCGATTCCAGGCTGACCGAGCCGGACGGGAACAGGTCGTTTTCGACCAGCACAACCTCTTCCGTGCCGCGCAGCAGGTTGGCCTGCCGCGCCCCGGCAATCGCCGCCCCTGAAGCAAGAAGCCGGCGGGATATGTTCTTATAGCTGGCGCCGAATGCACAGATCAGGCCAAGCGGAGCGGAGACCGACAGGATCGCTGAGAACGCCCAGAAGAAACGCACCGGCTCCCCCCGGCCGACCGAGGCTACAAGCGCCAGGATGATCGACGCGGCCAGGGCGATCGGCACATAAATCATCGAGAAGCGGTCCGCAGTGTCCGGCCGCTCCATCTCAATCAGGAAAGCCTTTTTATCCGCCAGCGGGCCTTTCGCCGCGCGGCATGCATCGTCCTGTGCATCGTAATGGCTGTACACCGCCATGGGCTGCTCCGCCGAGCATACTGCCTGATAGGCGCGCGCCTGCGCGGCATAGCGGCCGCGCTCCTCACGCATCGCTGCATACAGCAGCAGGATGCTGACCGCAAGATACGGCACATCGACACCCGCCTGATTGTCAAACACAATGATGGATGCCCCGTGCAGCAGTGCCGCCAGCACCGCAAAGGAGACCAGAGAGCAACGGTCGGGCATGCCGTGCAGCAGATTATAGAACCCTTTGCCAAACACATCCACACCGATGAACAGCGCGATGAACTGCAGCAGCATCAGCGCGCCGATGCCCATAGCCGGGTTTTCCACCACATCCAGAATGACCGGCAGCGGCAGCACATCAAAACTGGGGGCAAGGCTCAGATATGCCGCAGCAGCGGCAAGGATCAGCACGATCATCGCCCGGGCAGACAAGCCGCGGGCACGGCGCTTACAGGCCTGCGCAGCCTGCGCGGGATCGCGCAGGTGGATCTCTTCCTCTTCCTCCGCCTGCTCTGCGGCAATGCGCGCCGCGCGCGCTTCTTTGCGCGTCATGCGCTGTTTGGGTACCTGTGCCTGTTCCGGGATCTCCTCCTGCATAGGCCGTGCCTGCGCGGGCTGCATCTCTTCCGGCATGGGCGGGATATCGTCAAATTCCTCTTCGTCCTCTGCCGCGCGTGCAGCAAGTTTGGCGGCACGGCGCGCTTCCTTTGCAGCTGCCTTCGCCGCAGCTTTTTCGCGCTTTGCAGCCGCTTTGGCCTCGCGTGCGGCGATACGCGCTGCGCGCGGATCGTATTCCTCTTCCTCGTCCGCTTCGTCCTCAAAGGCCGCCGGGTCTGGGAATTGCTGCACCGGCTCCTCGCGGCGCGTCTGGCGCGTCTTGGGTGCATGCGCTGTCTGTGCTGCCTCCATACGCGGGGCGGGTGCGGGCTCCTGCGGCTGCGCTGCCGTACGGGGCGGCTCAGGCGCGGGACGCGGGGTCTCCCTGGGTGCCGCGGGCGCGCCGCCCTCCACCTCGGCAATGATCGCATCCAGATCGAACTCACCGCTGTCCGGCACGTCGCTGAGCAGCTCCTTGAGCGCATCCAGATTCATGGTATCGTCTTTTCTGTCCATATCTTTATCCGTTTGCCTCCTTTAGTCGGCCTCTGTGCGGCGGCGCACCGCTTCAAACAGCAGCACCGCCGCAGCATTCGACGCATTGAGCGAGTTAACCCTGCCGCGCATAGGGATGCTGACAATATAATCGCACTTGTCCCGCGTCAGGCGGCTGAGCCCCTGCCCCTCCGAGCCGATGATGATCGCGGCCGGGCGGTCGAATGCAGCCTCATACAGCGGGGCGTTGCCGTCCGCCTCCGCGCCGAACAGCCACACGCCGCGCTCCTTGAGCTCGTCCAGCGTGGCCGCCAGGTTGTTCGCCTTGTGTACGCCGATATACGCCAGCGCCCCCGCCGCCGCGCGCGCGACAGCCGCGGTCAGCCCGACCGCCCGGCGCTTGGGGATGATGACCCCATGTGCACCCGCGGTTTCCGCCGAGCGGATGATCGCGCCCAGGTTGTGCGGGTCCTCAATGCCGTCGCAGACCACGATCAGCGGGACCTCGCCGCGCTCCTGCGCCACGCGGAAGATATCCTCCAGCGAGACGTATTCCTGCGCAGCCGCCTGCGCGATCACGCCCTGATGGTTGCCCGTCGGGCTCATATGGTCGAGCTTGCGGCGGTCGCAGGTGACTACGGGCACCCCGCGGCGGCGCGCCTCTGCGGCTACGTCGCCAATGCGCGCGCCGTCGGCCACAAAGACCTTGTCTACCGCCCGGCCCGCGCGCAGGGTCTCGAGCACTGCATTGCGGCCCTCGATCAGCGTGCCGTCGTCCTCCCGCGGGGGACGGCGCCTGTTCTTTTCATAAGCCATTTTATTACGCTCCAAAGAATTTCAGATATTGGTAGTATAGCACACTTTATCCCCTGTTTTCAACGCTATACGGCCGAAAACATGAAAATTTACGTTTTCCCGCGCAGTTTTCGCCGGTCTTTTGTGTAAAACCTCGAAAAGCCGCGCCTGTCATGCTATAATAGTTTTATCAGGACAGGGACCGGAGGGATCGATCATGACAAACTTTGACAGCGAACTGCACACACTGCGCGCACAGACTGCGCGAAAAAAGCAGCTGCACGCTATGCTGGATTCACTGCGCACCCGCCGCAGTGACCTGGAGACGCGCGAGCGTGAACTCGAAGCCGTGCGCGCCGCCGAGCAGAAGGATGTGGACCGGTTGGAGGGGCGCAGCCTCACCGCATTGTTCTACACTGTACTTGGCAGCAAAGACGCACAGCTCGACAAAGAACAGCAGGAAGCGCATGCCGCTGCGGCCAAGCACGACAGCGTGGTGCGTGAACTGGAAGCGGTACGGCAGGACATTGCCCGGTATGAACGCGAGCTGGACACGCTCCGGGACTGCGAACAGCAATACGAGCAGGCGCTCGCGGCCAAGCGTGAGTCGCTGAAAAAGAAGGGAGACGCGCAGGCTGAACGCATCCTGCAGCTGGAGCAGGAGATTGCCAGCCAGCAGGCGCAGGAGCGCGAGATCGGGGAGGCGATCGAGGCCGGCCTCTCCGCCCGCGGCACGGCGGACAGCATTCTTTCGAGCCTGCACAGTGCCGGCAGCTGGGGGACGTTCGATCTGCTCGGCGGCGGGCTGGTTGCCGACCTTGCCAAGCACAGCCATCTGGACAGCGCACAGGATCAGATCGAAACATTGCAGATCCAACTCAGCCGCTTCCGCACCGAGCTGAGCGACGTGACCATCCACGCGGATATACAGGCACAGGTGGATGGTTTCCTGCGCTTTGCGGATTACTTTTTTGACGGCCTGTTTGTCGACTGGATGGTGCTTGACCGCATCCAGCAATCGGAAGCACAGGTGCAGAACACCGCTGACCGGATCGGTGATGTCCTGCGCCGTCTGTATGATATGCAGGCCGCCTGCCAAACAGCAACGCAGGATGCGCAGGCCGAATTGGATCAGCTTGTAAATGATGCATAAACTGCATAAAGCCGTGGGACTGCCCGAGCAGTTCCACGGCTTTTCTTTTTACAGTGGCGTCTCTTTGCCGTTGATACGCGCGGATTCGCCCTCGTCCAGCGGGATGAGCAGGCATTTCTGCCCGCCTACCATGCCGGTGTGGATGCGCTCCGCCTTGCTTTCGGGTACGCGCAGCTCGATCGGCGCGGCAACGTCCTCCGCCCACGGCGCGCTGTCATCCTCCTCTGCGCGCCCGGCTGCCTGCGCGGCAAGCTCCTGCTGCAGGGCGGCGACCTTCTGCTCAAGCTGGGCGGTATGCGCGCGGCGCGTGCCTTCCTCGACCAGCTTGTTGTCCAGCACATTGTGCGCCGCGGGCGGCATTTCGCCGAACACATGCGCATAGGACTTGCCGATCTGCTCGCGCACGCTCTCCGGCACCTCGGCCTCTGCCGCGAGGTCGGCCAGCGTATCCGCGGTCAGACTGACCGGCGGCAGGGATTCGTCCTCCTCCCGCTCGGCCACCATGCCGCTGATGGTCTTCTGGATCTTGAAAAACGCCGCGTCCGCCTGCTCTTCGTCCTCGCCGAACGCGTTTTTGACCACGCTCTCGAACGCCTGCTTGTCCTCCGCCGCAGTGCGCTGGGATACGCAGCCCAGCACGTTTTCGATAAACTCCGGATGCGAGCTTTTGCCTGTCTTGACATAGTACATCACCGCGTTGACGTCGCTGCCGCGGTTACTGAACGCCGGATAGACAAAGCCGAGGTCGGGCAGCCCGACCACCCAGTCGCGCACACGCGCGCCGATGCGGTTTTCGTCCTCGCGGTAGCCGAGCGCGGGCTTGGCCAGCTCGACCGGGCAGACCGCGCACAATATGTACTCGTAGATCTCCTCGGACTCCTCCTGCTCCTCGCCCGAGGTCGCCTTGGACGGCACATCGTAAATATCGTGGTAGACCAGGATCAGGTAGTTGCCCGGATAGGCGTACTGCTCGATGACCTGCTCATACAGGCGGTCGAGCAGCTCCTCGTTCGTCAGCTTGCTGGATTTGAGCAGCAGCAGGTACTTCTGCCGCTCCTCCGCTGCCTCATTGCGGTCGAACTCCAGCTCGAGCAGGTTGCTGCCCAGCGTGCCGGACAGGGTCTTTTTCGCGATCTCGAGGTATTTGTAGAACTCGTCCTCCTCCAGCTCGGAAAACGGCTCGCTGAATTTGACGACCACCTGCTTGCCGCTGTTGACATAGCAGCCGCACAGGTTGCCGAAGGTGCATTCGGTCTTTTTGAGACGGCGGCGCAGCTCGAGCACGTCGCCCTTGGTGATATTCATAGATGTATTTCTCCTTTGGTTTGGGACAAAGAAAAACGCCCGCTCGCGCAAAAAGGCGTTTTCTCTGTGCAGTATGTTATTTTTTGCGTCAGGCGCGTGGCTCGAGTGAAAAATACAGTCCGTCCACACTCCACACGACACGTGCGCCGCGTTCCGCGAACCACTGCTCGATGCAGTCGTATGCCTGCCGCTTTAGTTCGTCCGTCAGGCAGCATTCGCCCGGCGGCTCGACACAGGCGGTGGATGCATCCTGCCAGCTCACGTGGTAGCGCAAATTACGCGCACGCAGCGCGGCGTTCAGCGGCACGATATCCTGATATGCGATCGTCATCATGGCGCCTCCGTTCGCTTTTCAGTATACCGCAGACGGCGCGCGAAAAGCAAGGGGGATTTCGTTCCTATCAGCCTTCTCCGATGCTAATCCGTAAACGCAAACAATTCCTCAACCGTTGTATGGAACACCTTTGCGATGTCCATGGCAAGCTTGAGCGAGGGGTTATATCTACCGTTTTCCAGATGCACAATTGTTTCCCGCCGCACGCCGACCAGCGCAGCCAGCTCGCTCTGCTTCATGCCCCGCTTTTCCCGGTATTCCTTTATTCTGGTCTGCAGCATATCGTCATACCATGCCGCACCGGTCGATCCATGCGAAAACGCAGGCGCGGATCAGGATCAGCAGGAAGATCCCCATGGTCAGCAGCCCGCCGGCAAGCCATTCCGGACTGCCGTCCATAAACAGGAGCGAGAGCAGGATCACGCCCATCAGAACGACCGCAAGACGGAAGCAGATCGAATCCGCAATCCGCAGCGTCTGCTTTGCATACTCGTCGGCCGCCTCCGTCCGTTTTTTCAACCGCCCAATCACAAGCAGCAGGACGATCGCCAGAAAAAGCGGCACATTGGAGCGCAAACGATATGTCACCATCACAAAATAGTAAACCGGGATCAGCAGGGCAACTGCCGCCTGCACAGACATCATAGTCCGCAGGCTGATCGTTTCTTTCATGGTACTGCGCCTCCAAGTGATATATTTATAACTCTCTGTGTTATAAATATATCACTACACTCATTTGCTGTCAACAGCAAAAGTGATAAATACTTCACTTTTATCTGCCATCACGCAAAAAGAAGGATACCCGCCATGCAGATATCCCTCTTTTATCCCAAATGGTACCGCCGTTTTACGCCCGCCAGACCGTTTCTCCTGCCTTGATGGTCTCCAGCACGCGGATATCGCGCAGCTTTTCGGGCGGCACGGCGAGCGGGTCGGCGTCCAGCAGCACCAAATCGGCCGCCTTGCCCGGACGGAGCGAGCCGCGGCGCGCCTCCTCAAAATACTGGTGCGCGGCGTTCACGGTCACTGCGCGCAGCGCAGCCTCCGCCGGGATACGCTGGTCTGCGCCCAGCGTCACACCGCCCTTGGTCAAGCGGCACACTGCGCACCAGACGGTTTCCAGCATATCCGGCGGCAGGACGGGCGTGTCCTGATGGAAAGTGAACCGGATGCCCCGGTCAAGCGCCGCATGCGCCGCACTGATGCGCGATGCTCGTTCCAGACCAAAATTCCGGATGTGCGTGTCTCCCCAGTGGTATACATGCGCGATGAAAAATGACGGAATGATCCCCAGCTGTTCAGCCTTGTCCATCTGGTCGATATCCAGCAGCTGCGCATGGATCATCACCGGCCGCAGATCCCGGAAATCCGGGTGTGCCCGCTCGATCGCCGCGACCGCGGACAGGTACTGCGCCGCAGCTGCGTCCCCGTTACAGTGCGCGATCGGCTGCATGCCGCTGCGGTACGCATGCAGCAGCGCTTCGCGCAGTGCGCTGTCGGTCATCGTGCCATAGCCGCAGTAACCGTCCTCCGTCCCCTGATAGGGCGTGCGCATCCATGCGGTACGTCCCTGCGGGGATCCATCCAGAAACATCTTGCAGCCGCCCAGCTTAAAGTGATGGTCATACCGCCGCACCGATCCGGGAAAGACATCACAGGCCGTATCCAGCGCATCCACGCCCGGATAGGCGACCACATCCAGCTCCAGCATATTGCGTGCCAGCAGCTCCCGGTACAGCGAGAACAGGCTTCCCGGCAGCATGCCCTCCTGCACAGTCGTCACACCATGGGAGGCGTACATCTGCTGCGTGCGGCAGCAGGCGTCCAGCAGGTCGGCCAGATCGGGGGCAGGCACCTGCTGCTGGTAGTACAGGAAAGCGTTTTCCTCCATGTAGCCGGTCAGCACGCCACCTTCTTTGCCGATCGCGCCGCCCGCCGGAGCGAGAGTATCCGGCGTTACGCCGAGCAGCTCGAGCGCACGCGTGTTAAACACACCCATATGTCCGGACTGATGTACGATCATAATGGGATGCGACGCGGAAACGCGGTCGAGCAGGGCGCGCGCCGGATGGCGCTGCTCAGCGAGCGCGGTTTGGTCATAGCCCTTGCCGACCACCCATGCCCCCTGCGGCACACGGTTATCCGCAATAAAGCGCGTGAGCGCCTGCGCGATGCCGGCAAAGTCGGTTTCTTCTCCGAGCGGCGCCTGCAGCAGCGCATACGCCGCGCCGGAAAAGTGGCTGTGCGCGTCGATAAACCCGGGCAGCAGCACCCGGCCCTCCAGGTCGATCTCCGCTGCGTTTCCCGCCCGCGCCCGTAGCTTCTCCAGAGCACCCACAGCAGCGATCACGCCGTTTTCCACCAGCAGCGCCCCGGCCGGGGCATCTGTTTCCATCGTACGGATTGGGCCGCCGTAATACAGCGTTTTCATGCGCATCCCTTCCTTTTGCTTACTGGTTTTCAGTATATCACGTGCCGCGCAAAATAATTGAAGGATTTATGAACTTTCAGCCGGATAACGAAAAAATCCTGCACAGCCTGATGGCTGTACAGGATTTGGGTGGTGGAAGTTAACGGGCTCGAACCGCTGACCCTCTGCTTGTAAGGCAGATGCTCTCCCAGCTGAGCTAAACTTCCATTGGTGACCCGTGCGGGACTCGAACCCGCGTTACCGCCGTGAAAGGGCGGTGTCTTAACCGCTTGACCAACGGGCCAAGGGAAAATGGTAGCGGTAATTGGACTTGAACCAATGACCTTTCGGGTATGAACCGAACGCTCTAGCCAACTAAGCTATACCGCCAT
>DXFS01000051.1 GCA_019114345.1 Candidatus Agathobaculum pullistercoris
CATCAGCGGGTTGGGCTTGCCGACATAATAGGCGGTCTTGCCGGTCGCCAGCTCGATCGGAGCGACCAGCGCGCGGCAGGCCGGGATAATACCCTGCTCAGACGGGCCGGTCAGGTCGGAGTTGGTCGCGATCAGGCGCGCGCCTTTGTTGACCAGATCGACTGCCTTGAGGATGGTCTGATAGTTGTAGGTGTTGGTCTCGCCGGCAATGACGTAGTCCGGGTCCACGTCGTTCATCACAATGCCCGCGTCATACAGCGCGCCGACCAGGCCGGGCGCACCGATCACATAGGCGGAGGCGCCGGGCTTCTGGCTAGCGATAAATTTCGCAGTCGCCAGCGCGGAGGTATAGAAATGTTCCACGCCAATCTCCAGCCCCATGCGCGCCAGCTTTTGCTGCAGCTCGAGCGGCGAGCGCTCGGACGAGTTGGTCAGGAACAAAAAGCTCTTTTTTTCCTTTTGCAGCCATTCGACAAACTCGGGCACGCCTTTGAGCAGCCGGTTGCCGTGATAGATGACACCGTCCATATCGCATATAAAGCCCTTTTTCGAGCGTAAAAGTTCGAGTGTATCAGTCGTTTTATCCATAAAGCAAAACTCCTTTCATTTCCGTTCATCCCGATTCCTATTATGCGTATAAAACAGGATGCCGTCAAGGGGGAAAAACGGGGGAGATGTAAAAAAGGTGTTAAAAAGGAGCGCGGAGATTGTTTTCGGAGCGGTGCGGGCAGAGGAAGCAGGATTTCTGACGATATGCGCGAAAAGCCCGGCCCGGGAGTTGCATTTTGTTGAAAAACACCGTATACTGTCTTTCAGACCGGGATTCCGTCCGCCGGGGGAGCGGACGGACCGCAGATCGGTTGTTAAAAACAGGAAAAGCAGAGGTGAGGGCCGTGAAAAGTGACAGTGCAGCGTTAGCGGCGGGGCGAGGGCATCATACAGACGCAGGGGCAGCAAAATGGCAGCGGTGGAGGCCGCTGCTCCATTTGCTGCTGCCGGTGCTGCCGTTCTGGCTTCTTGATCTGACGCTGCGCATCGCTACGGACAGCGGCGCGTATTATCCGCTTTATGCCGCAGCGCCTAATCTGTTTTCGTTGGGCTTCGGCGCCCTGTTTACCGCGCTGGCATTGCTGCCGCCGCGCCGCTGGGGGCGTGTGCTGTACGGGGTGATTTATGTGCTCTGGACGGTTTATGCGGTGGTGCAGTACGGCGTGTGGCGCATTTTCGACCGTTTCCTGTTCCTGGCCGACTTTCTGTTCGCGGGCGAGGGGCTGGACTTTGTGAGCTACGCCCGCCAGCTGATCGACTGGCGGTTCGTACTGGTGGTGGCGCTGCTCGTGCTCTGGGGCGTGCTGGGTGTGCGGTCGCTGCCCGAAAAGACGGCGCGCCGCCGCGTCTGCCCGGCGCTTGGGCTGTTTTTCGCGCTGGCCCAGCTGGTCGCGCCGCGCCTGTATGCACCTGTGCCCGAAACGCTGGACTGGGACGCGTGGGAGTCGAGCGGGTATGAGTACGAGCGTTTTTCTTCCTCGTCCTATGACCTCGCGCTGACCGGGCCGTACCAGTTCGTGCTGCGCGACGCGTGGCTGTCGGTCGCGCCCGACGCAGACGCCGCGCAGGCGGCCGCGGAGATCGACGCGTTCTTCGATGAGCGCCCGGCGCATCAGGACAATGCGATGACCGGCCTGCTCGCGGGAAAGAACCTGATTCTGGTGCAGCTCGAGAGCGTGGATGATTTTGTGCTGAACGAGGAAAACACCCCCACGCTTGCCCGCCTGCAAAGCGAGGGCATTCACTTTTCCGAGTTCTACACCCCGCAGTATTCCAACGGATACACCTTCAACACCGAGTTTGCCGCCCAGACCGGCATTTATCCCTATGCCAACGGCAACGTCGCCTATTCGCTCAGCCGCAGCGCCTTCCCGGACGCGATGGGCAGTCTATTCGAGGCTGCGGGCTACACTGCAAACTCCTTCCACAAGAGCGAGGCTAAGTTCTACAACCGCGGCGCGATGCATCAGGCGTTCGGCTATGAGCAGTATTACTCTGCGCTGGATTTTGCGGAAAGCGAGCTGCAGGCGGGCGTGGACGAATTTCTGGTGGGCTGCGACGAGCTGTATGAACGCATGATCAATGAGCAGCCTTTTTTGAGCTTCCTCATCACCTACAGCGGCCACCTCGGCTATGACGAGATCGACGCGCTGACCACCTACGCGCTTGAGCAGCACCCGGAATATCTGGACGACAGCCGTCCCTACGAAATAAACGGCCTGTTTGCTAAGGCACGCCTGACCGACGACATGTTCTCGGCGCTGCTCGAGCGGCTGGAGGAGGACGGGCTGCTGGGCGACACGGTGATCTGCGTTTACGACGACCACTACGCCTACGGCCTGACCGACCGCGCGGTGCTCGAAGAATATTCCGAAGCTGCGGGTGGCCGCCTGCTTGAGCGCACGCCCTGCTTTATCTGGTACGAGGGCTGCACGCCCATGACTGTGGACAAAACCCTGCAGACCGTCGATCTGCTGCCGACGCTTGCCAACCTGTTCGGCCTGCCCGCGCCGCGCACTATGGGACAGGATGCGTTTGACCCGGCGTATGAGGGCTATGCCATCTTTCCAGACGGGACATGGCTGAACGATCAGGACTATGTGCAAAACGGCGCGGTAGTCTGGAACGACGGCATGACGGACGCGGCGGTCGCGGAAATGACCGCCTATGCCCGCCGGTTCCAGGAGATCAATGACAAGATTTTGGACACGGATTATTACAGCACATTGGAGTAACAAAGAAGGACGTTTCCGACCGGAAACGTCCTTTCCTTTACATCATATTCTGAAAGGTGGGAGCCCACAGACTGCATAGGATCATCAGCAGCCAAATTCCAGCCAAGGCCAATTTGACAACCGGCTTTCCCGTGCCTTTGACCAGATCGGCAATACCGTACGCCAGGAAAAACACAAAGAGAAAAGGCCAGACAAACCAAAGGTAGAAAGAAAAAACCCCGATATAATACAAAATATGAATCAGCATGACATAGCCCCCCTTTTTCAACCAGTGTATGACATTATGCGTTCCCGTCTTCTATGCGTTCAATTTTGAAAATGTTGAGCGTATCCACGTCCGGGCAGCAGAAGCGCGCAGTGCCGGGCGCTTCGCCGGGGATCTCGCCGCCGTAGCGCAGGATATCGATATAGGGGAAGGCGACGTGCATTGCCATCGGGCACAGGTTGCCGCGCTCGGTGTCAAAGTCAAAGCTGTCGCCCGGCTGGTGGCCGCGGTGGCAGCCCCTCGGGCCGCGCCGCTCGACGAGCGTAATGCGGATTTTGGGACGCGCCATCGCTCACACCTCTCCGAAAAAGCGTTTTATTTCGATCTCAGCGGTTTCGGGCGCATCCGAGCCGTGGATGACGTTGAACGTAGTCAAGCTGGCGAAGTCGCCGCGGATGGTGCCGGGCATCGCATCCTCGTTTTTGGTCGGGCCCATGAGCGTGCGCATGCCCTGGATGACGTTTTCGCCCTCCACGACCATGGCAAGCACCGGGCCGCTCGTCATATACTCGACCGTGGGCGGGAAGAACGGCTTGTCGACGATATGCGCGTAGTGCTCGCGCAGGATGGCCTCGTCCAGCTGCATGGTCTTCATGTGTGTGATGCGGTAGCCCTTGCGCTCGATGCGCGCGATGATCTCGCCCGCAATGCCGCGCTGCAATGCGTCCGGCTTGAGCATAATATAGGTGCGTTCCATGTAAAATCGCCTGCTTTCCTTGTGAATTCTGTTATCAGTATACCATATTTTTCGGGGAAACAAAACAGTTTCCGCCTCAGAGTGAAACGTACGTCGGTTCGTGGCGCAGGGCGGGCAGGATCTTGCCCGTCAGATCGGCGGTCGCGATGCGCAGGGACGAGGTGTTGCGGCAGGGGTGGCAGCCGAACCAGTCAGGCCCCAGCACGTCGCGGTCGATCACCAGCCGCACGTGCTTTTCCGTGTCGTTTAACAGGCCGAGCACGGACACTGATCCGGGTGTGACACCCAGATATTGCTGCATGTGCTCCGCATCCGCGAAGGACAGGCGCGAGCAGCCGAGCTGTGCCGACAGATCCTTGGTGCGGAAGGGCTTGGCGCCCGGCATGATGAGCAGGGTGAACTGGGTTTTCTGACGGTTGCACAAGAACAGGTTTTTGCAG
>DXFS01000052.1 GCA_019114345.1 Candidatus Agathobaculum pullistercoris
GTATGTTGTGGTATCATAATTTTACGACTGTAAGAGATACTATGTTTAGTTCCCGTGGAAAGAGGTGAAACAACATGAAACAGGGCATCCATCCCGAGTACAAGCAGACCACGATCCGCTGTGCCTGCGGCAATGTCATTGAGACCGGCTCCACCAAGGAGAACATCGTCGTTGACGTTTGCTCCAAGTGCCACCCCTTCTTCACGGGCAAGCAGAAGCTGGTAGACACCGGCGGACGTGTTGATCGCTTCAAGAAGCGTTTCAATCTGGACAAGTAACAACAAAGCCATCGAAACGTGTGTTCGATGGCTTTTTGTTTCTTTGTGCGGCAAACAGAGGAGGGAACCGCATGACCGAAAACCAAATCGAAAGCAAGGCAGAGCGTGCAGTGCTGGTCGGGCTGTCCTGCCCGGGCTTCACGGCCGAGCAGGACGCGGACGAGCGCACGATGGACGAGTTGCGCGCGCTCGCGGAGACCGCGGGCGCGGAGGCTGTTGCAATGACACTTCAGCGCCGTCCGGCGCCGGATGCGCGCACCTTTATCGGCGAGGGCAAGGCGGAAGAGGTCAAAACGCTCGCGGAGGCAAACGAGGCGAGCCTCATCCTGTTCGACAATGAGCTGTCGCCCTCCCAGACCAGAAATCTGGAAGAGCTGATCGGCTGTACGGTGCTTGACCGCTCGGCGCTGATTTTGGACATTTTTGCCCAGCGCGCCCGCACGGGCGAGGGCAAATTGCAGGTTGAGCTGGCGCAGTACCAGTATATCCTGCCGCGGCTCGCCGGCATGTGGACGCATCTGGTGCGTCAGACCGCGGGCGGCGGCAAAAGCCCGATCGGCACGCGCGGCCCGGGCGAGACCCAGCTCGAAACCGACCGCCGCCATATCCGAAAGCGGATCGACAAGCTTAAGGCGGATCTCGAACAGGTGCGGCAGGTGCGCGCGGTGCAGCGCCGCCAGCGCAAAAAGACCGAGCTGCCCATGGTTGCGATCGTGGGCTATACCAATGCGGGCAAGTCCACGCTGCTCAATACGCTGACCGGTGCGGATATCCCAGCAAACGACCGCCTGTTCGATACCCTTGACCCGACCACACGTAAAAAGCGTATTTCGGACACGCAGGAGATCCTGCTGTCCGATACGGTCGGCTTTATCCGCAAGCTGCCGCACCATCTGGTATCGGCGTTCAAGGCCACGCTCGAGGAGCTGGCCTATGCCGACCTGCTGCTGCATGTGGTGGACGTGTCGGACGAGGACTGGCGCATCCAGGCCGAGACCGTGGAGCGAGTCGTGGCGCAGCTCGGCGCGCAGGATATCCCACGCGTTATGGTTTATAACAAGGCGGATAAGTGCGCGCCGGATGCGATCCCTTACTTCCGGCCGGACGAAGGCGTCGCGATTTCAGCCAAGACTGGGGAAGGTATCGACGAGCTGCTTAAAACCATTGAGCACGCGCTCGGCCGCGGCAAGCATAAGGTGAAACTGCTCATCCCGTACAGCGACGGCGCAGTGCTCGATATGCTGCACCGCGAGACGCAGATCGAATCGACCGACTACGCCGCGGAGGGCACGCTGGTCGAGGCGGTCGTGGACGACAAGACCTATGGCCGCGTGGCGGAATATCTGACAGAGGATTGATGCGGGAGCACAGGCTTGCGCATCCATGGCGGTGACAGTGCAATGGAAAAAGATTATTTTGTGCCGTTTCTCGACTACGGCGAGGACAAATTTGAAGAAAAGCGCTCCAAGTTCACCGGTCGGCTGTGGCACGTCGAGACGCCCGAGCAGGCGACGGCGAAGATCAAGGAGATGCGCGACACCTACTGGGACGCGACCCATCACTGCTACGCCTATATCCTGCGTGAGGGCAACATCATGCGCTATTCGGACGACGGCGAGCCGCAGGGTACGGCGGGCATGCCGATCCTGGACGTGCTGCGGCATGAAAACCTCGTGGATGTGTGCTGTGTGGTGACGCGCTACTTCGGCGGCGTGCTGCTCGGCACGGGCGGGCTGGTGCGCGCCTATACGCAGGGCGCGCAGATCGCGGTCACGGCAGCAGGCGTGCAGCGCATGAGCCTGTATACAGTCGCGCTGATTGCCTGCCCGTATAATCTGTACGAGATCATCCTGCATCTGCTGCCGGACTATGACTGTTCGGTTGAGGAGACGGATTACGGAGCGGATGTGACGCTGACTGTCACCCTGCCCGCGGGGACGGAGGACCGGCTGAACGCGGCGCTCGCCGAGGCGACGGCTGGGCAGGTTTACGCTGAGGTGATGGAGACGCGGTTCATGGGACGGCGGGTCAAATAAAATTTTTTGATTATTTGCAAAATGGAAAAGGATTTTTCACAATCCTGCGGTATAAATATATTGAGTTAATATCCGATGCAGACAGGAGGGGTGCGTTATGACCGTCCGGGAGCAGCAGGAGCAGCGTGAGCGCCAGATGCTCGCCCCGTGGGCGACCTTTGCGGACAGCTCAGCGGGCCGCCTGCGGGAGATGGAGCCCTGTCCCTACCGCACCTGTTTCCAGCGTGACAGGGATCGCATCATCCATTCCAAGGCGTTCCGGAGGCTTTCCAACAAGACGCAGGTGTTCATCTCGCCTGAGGGCGACCACTACCGCGCCCGATTGACGCATACGCTCGAGGTCGCGCAGATCGCCCGCACAGTGGCGCGCGCCCTGCGGCTCAACGAAGACCTGACCGAGGCGATCGCGCTTGGGCATGACCTTGGGCATACGCCCTTTGGCCACGCGGGCGAGCGTGCGCTCGCGGAGGTCTGCCCGTTTGGTTTCCGCCACAACGAGCAGAGCCTGCGCATGGTGGATCTCATTGAGGACCTCAACCTGACGCGCGAGGTGCGCGACGGCATTGTGTGCCACACGGGCGCCAAAAAAGCGGACACGCCCGAGGGGCGCATCATCCACTATGCCGATCGCATCGCCTATATCAACCATGACATCGACGACGCGGTGCGTGGCGGCCTGATCAAGGCGACCGACATCCCGCAGCACTTGCGCCGCAGCCTGGGAGACACCCATGGCAAGCGCATCGACACTATGGTGGTGGCGATGATCGAATACGGCGAGCGGTATCAGGAGATCGGTATGGATGAACAGGTGCACGACGATATGATGGAGCTGCGGCAGTTCATGTTCGACCATGTCTATCAGGGCACTGAGGCGCAGAGCGAGGAGCAGCGCGCCAAGAACATGCTGCGCAGCTTATATGAATACTTTGTCGAGCATCCGGACGAGCTGCCGGGCGATTACTTCGTGCTTATGACGCAGGGTGAGCCGCTCGAGCGCGTGGTGTGCGACTATATCGCCTGCATGACCGACCGGTACTCGATTTCAGTGTATAAGAAATTATTCATCCCGAAAAGCTGGAATAAGATTGAAGGATAGAAAACCCGGTTATCCTACAGAGGAGGTGGGCGAAATTGCCGTTTGACCGCGTATTTCTGGACGAGCTGTCCGCGCGGAACGATATTGTGGACGTGGTGTCCCAATATGTGCAGCTGAAAAAGAGCGGCGCAAACTACTTCGGCCTGTGCCCCTTCCACAACGAAAAAACGGCTTCATTCTCGGTCTCGCCGGATAAGCAGATCTTCCACTGCTTCGGCTGCGGCGCGGGCGGCGGCGTGATCACCTTTGTGATGAAGGCCGAGGGGCTGGAATTCCCGGACGCGGTGCGCTTCCTCGCCGCGCGCGCGGGCATGCAGGTGCCCGAGCAGGGCGAGGCCGACCGCAAGGCGGCGCGCCACCGCGAGCGGCTGTACGCGCTCTGTAAGGATGCGGCGCGGTTTTTCTATGATACCCTGTGGAAGCCGGAAAACCGCGCGGCGCAGCAGTATTTTATCGGCCGCGGCCTGACCCGCCGCACGATGAATCGGTTCGGCCTTGGCTATGCGCCGGATTCGTTCCATGCGCTCATGGACGCAATGATCGCCAAGGGCTACACGCGCGACGAGCTGATGGACGCGGGCCTTGTCAGCCGCAGCGAAAAGGGGCGTATTTACGACCGGTTCCGTAACCGCGTGATGTTCCCAATCATCGATGTGCGCGGCAACGTGATCGCGTTTGGCGGGCGCGTGCTGGACGACTCCAAGCCCAAGTACCTCAATTCGCCCGAGACGCCGATCTTCCACAAGAGCCGTAACCTGTTTGCGCTCAACCTTTCCAAGACGACAAAGAGCGGCTATTTTATTTTGGCCGAGGGCTATATGGATGTTATCGCCCTGCATCAGGCGGGGTTCGACTGCGCGGTCGCCTCGCTCGGCACCTCGCTGACCGAGGAGCAGGCGCGCATCATCGCGCGGCATGTCAGCCAGATCGTTATCTCGTATGACGCGGACGGCGCAGGCCAGGCGGCGGCGCAGCGCGCGATCGACATTTTGAAAAAATGCGACCTGCAGGTCAAGGTGCTGCGCATCCCCGGGGCAAAGGACCCGGACGAGTTCATCAAGGCCAAGGGCGCGGATGCGTTCCGTAACCTGATCGAGCGCAGCGAGGATCACAACGCCTACCGGCTCGAGCAGATCGCTGCGAAATACGATCTCGAGGACGACGAAGCGCGCGTGATGTTCCTGCGGGAGGCGGCGCGTATGTTGTCCGGCATCGACAGCACAATCGAGCGCGAGGTATACGCCGGCCGCGCGGCCAAGATGGCGGGCGTGACGGCTGAGGCCATGAACAATGAGGTGCGGCGCGAGCTGGGGATCCGGCGCAAGCGGCAGCGCGCGGCGGAGCGGCGCGAGATCCGCTCCCCGGTCGGCTTGGCGCAGCCCAAGGATCGGACGCTCGCCTATACGGATGTTAAATCCGCCAAGGCGGAGGAGAACGTGCTGCGGCTGCTGTTTTCCGATCAGAAGCTGATCGCGGGGCTGGAAAATACCCTGCCGCCGGCGTGGTTTTCCGCGCCTGTGCTGCGTAAGATTTACGAGCGCGTGCTTGCGCTCGACCGGGACGGCCAGATTGTGGATATCTTATCCTTTGAGGGCTGGCTGGAGCCGAATGAGATGAGCCTGCTTTCTTCCATACTCGAGCAGGGCATCCCGCCCGGCGAGCACCGGCAGGAGATGAGCGAATACATAAATACCATACGAATGCAGCGCGTCCTGGACGGAACGCTCACCAGGGAAGGTGAAGATCCACTGCTCACCTTTGGACGCATTAAAAAACAAAACGCGGGAGGACAAACGATATGACGACCAAGGACAACACAAACGCACCCGAGCAGGCTGTCGACCAGCAGCAGGTCCTGCGGGATCTGCTTGCACTCGGCAAAAAGAACGGGCGTCTTTCGCTCAAAGAGATTGCAGACGCGCTTGGCCAGCTCGAGCTGGAGAGCGACGATATCGATAAGCTGTATGAAACGCTGGAGAATATGGGCGTTGAGATCGAGACCGGCGGCGTTCTGGAAAAGGCGCTGGGCGATGATGATGACGACGAGGTGTTTGAACCCGAGGCCGTCGAGGAGGTCCCTGAAGAAGAGCTGATCGACACCTCGGCCATGGCGGAAACCTTCGCAATCGATGATCCGGTGCGCATGTACCTCAAAGAGATTGGCAAGGTCGACCTGCTGACACCGGAGGAGGAGGTCACACTCGCCGAACAGATGCAGAAGGGCAATGAGGCGGCCGCCCGCATTGAGGCTGAGGGCGACGCGATCCCTGCCGAGGAGCGCGCGCAGCTGGATCAGGACATCAAGCTGGGCGACAAGGCGAAAAAACGTCTGGCGGAGGCGAACCTGCGTCTGGTCGTTTCGATCGCCAAGCGCTATGTCGGCCGCGGCATGCTGTTCCTCGACCTGATCCAGGAGGGCAACCTCGGCCTGATCAAGGCGGTCGAGAAGTTCGACTCGACCAAGGGCTTCAAGTTCTCGACCTATGCGACCTGGTGGATCCGTCAGGCAATCACCCGCGCGATCGCGGACCAGGCGCGCACTATCCGCATCCCGGTGCACATGGTGGAGACCATCAACAAGGTCATCCGTGTCTCGCGCCAGCTGCTGCAGGAGCTGGGCCACGACCCCAGCCCGGAGGAGATTGCCAAGGAGATGAATATGCCGGTCGACCGCGTGCGCGACATCCTCAAGATCGCGCAGGAGCCGGTATCGCTCGAGACGCCGATCGGCGAGGAGGAGGATTCCCACCTCGGCGACTTCATCCCGGACGACGACGCGCCCGAGCCGGCGGAGGCAGCCTCGTTCATGCTGCTCAAGGAGCAGTTGGTCGAGGTGCTCAAGACGCTCACCCCGCGCGAGGAAAAGGTGCTGCGCCTGCGCTTTGGCATTGAGGACGGCCATACCCGCACACTCGAGGAGGTCGGCAAGGAATTCAATGTCACGCGCGAGCGCATTCGCCAGATCGAGGCCAAGGCGCTGCGCAAGCTGCGCCATCCCTCGCGCTCGAAAAAGCTCAAGGATTTCCTGAACTGATGCAAATAATAAACAAAGGCGCTCATCCGAGCGCCTTTGTTTATCAAAAAAAGTCCTTCGCGCGCAGCGCGTATTGAAACCGCCGCTCTGTGAGCGGCATCACAAAATCGAGCTTTGCCCGATTTTGTGATACAAACCGATCAAAAGGGTGCGTTTACGCACCCTTTTGTATCAAAATTTCGATTGAAACTGTAGTTTCAATCGAGAGGCTGTTCGAAAAACTATGTTTTAGACATGCAAAAAGGCGC